>JBASLQ010000576.1:0-3736 GCA_049656425.1 Sedimentibacter sp. | reverse complement strand
CAGGTTCTCTGTTCGGCTCCTTCATTCGTATGTCAAAAGTTGTTACTGTATTATCACCAACAACATCTTTTCTTGAAACATAAATTCCGCGTTTTAAATCCAGATGATTTACTTGAAAACTTTCTATTTTTTTCATATATTCTCCTCTTGTATAATAGTTATGTTATTTTATTTATAATCAACAGTATTTTAATATGATTTTACACTATTAACGGTATAAAGTAAACTTCTAAGATTGTAAAAAATGTATGAATATGATATAATTAAATAAATAGTAAATCCTATTTTAGGAGGATGACATGAAAGCAAAAGAATATTTATCTATACTGCAAAAAATTTTGCACCTCGTAGATGAAGGGGTACATGTTTTAGATAAAAATGGGAATACAATAATATATAATGATGCTATGTCTAAGCTTGAAAAGATGGAAACTAAAGAAGTCATTAGAAAACCATTTGGTGAAGTTTTTAAAAATTTAAACAACGAGAACAGTACATTGCTTAAAGCTTTAAAATACCGAGAAAGTACAACCAATCTAAAACAAACGTATTTAAATAAGTATGGGAAAGAAATTACCACAATTAATTCAACTCTGCCGGTAGTGGTAAATGATGAAGTTGTGGCTGTTGTTGAAGTTGCAAAAAACATAACAAAAATGGCAGAAATGTCTCATACTATTTTAAAATTGCAAAATGAAATAGGCAAACCTGAAATAGCTAAAACGAAAAAAATCAGAAAGTATAATTTTAATAATATTATTGGAGAAAGCAGTAATTTTACTGATGTTATTGAAAAAGCAAAAAAAGCTTCAAAAAATTCAGCATCTGTATTTATATACGGAGAAACCGGAACAGGAAAAGAACTTATTGCTCAAAGTATTCATTATGAAAGTAAAAGGAAGGATAAACCTTTTATTGCTCAAAATTGTGCAGCACTTCCTGAGTCATTATTGGAAGGATTGTTGTTTGGAACATCAAAGGGTGGATTTACCGGAGCTGTGGACAGAGCAGGTCTCTTTGAACAAGCCAATGGGGGGACTCTTCTTTTAGATGAAATAAATTCAATGCCTTATGAACTTCAAGCAAAACTTCTGAGAGTTCTTCAGGAAAATTACATACGACGTGTTGGAGGAACAAATGACATCCCAATAGATGTTAGAATAATTTCTACAAGCAATGAGCATCCTGAAATAATTTTAAAGGAAGGAAAACTTAGAAAAGATTTGTTTTACAGGCTTAATGTAATTCAAATAAGCATACCGCCTCTAAGAGAAAGAAAAGATGATGTGCTCATGCTTGCATATATGTTTATTGAAAAATATAATGAAAGACTCAATAAAGAAATAGCTTCAATATCGGAAGTTGCTAAAGAAAGTCTTCTTAATTATGAATATCCAGGCAATGTAAGAGAATTGGAGAATATCATTATGGCTGCTATGAGCATGTCAGATGATCATGTAGATACTTTGGACAGCAGCAACTTTTCTATTCAAAAAACTGAGATAGAATATACTAACAGTCATGAAGAAATTGGGAATGAAGGTATTGATGAATATTTGGGCAATTTAGAAAAAAGAATTATTGAAAATACTCTTAAAATCAATAACAACAATGTAACAAAAGCTGCTGAAACATTAAAGATTAAGCGTCAAACATTACAGCACAAAATTAAAAAATATGAAATAAATATTTAAGCTAAAAAGCAAATTAATTTGCACAAACCGCAAATTAATTTGCTTTTTTTTATATTTTTCTTGAATGTTTTTTTATTCTAATTCAGTATATTTATGAATTTTTTCTATATGAATAATAAAAAAATTACTAGGAAAATAAATCAGTTATTGAAAATTAAGGGTTTTAGGGCAGTTAAGAAATTATTATTATTATTATTATTTGCGGTATATTTGGCATGGTTATTGCTTGTATGAAAGTAATGAAATTAAAAATTAGGAGGATCTAAAAATGCAAAATGTAAAAGTTATTATTTGGGGACTTGGAGCCATGGGTTCAGGAATGGCTAAAATGTTGTTAAATAAAAAAGGTGTTGACATTGTTGGTGCTGTTGGAAGAGGATCTAAAATTGGAAAGAGCATGTATGAATTAATTGGTGTTGAAAAAGGAGACAGACCTGAAGTATTAGTTGGAACTCCAGAGGATGTAATTACTGAAAAAGCAGCAGATGTAGTCTTATGCTGCACAGATTCATATACTAAAGTTGCATTTGAAAGATTGAAATTCGTTTTAGAGAAAAAAATAAATGTTATATCAAGTGCTGAAGAAATGGCATATCCAAAAGCTCAGCAGCCTGAACTTGCTGCACAATTAGATGAAATTGCTAAAGCAAACGGAGTATCTATTCTTGGAACCGGAATTAACCCAGGTTTAATAATGGACTTGTTGGTAGTTATTATGACTGGATGCTGCGAATCAGTTGACCACATTATTTCAAGAAGAGTAAACAGCCTTTCTCCATTCGGACCTGTTGTTATGACAGAACAAGGTATAGGCATTACTGTTGATGAATTTAAAAAGGGTGTTGAAACAGGACACTTGGCTGGACACGTTGGCTTCAAGGAATCAATAAACATGATTTCTGACGCTATTGGCTGGAAAGTTGAAAAAGTAACTACATCAATGGATCCAATAGTTACAGATGTTGACAGAAAATCACCTTACGGATTTGCAAAAGCTGGAAATGTAGCAGGTGTCGCTATGAAAGGCTACGGCTACATAGACGGAGAATTGAAAATTGAAATGGACCATCCACAGCAAATTGAACCGGAACAAGTTGGAGTTAATACTGGCGACTACGTAATAATCAAAGGAACTCCAAATATCAATATGGTTAATTCACCAGAAGTTCCTGGAGGAATCGGAACAATTGCAATGTGTGTTAATATGATACCGCAAATCATCAATGCAAAACCAGGATTACAATCAATGATAACTTTACCTGTTCCAAGAGCTATTATGGGAGATATGAGAGACCTTATTGATCCGGATTGCAAAATAGTTAAGTAAGATAATAAATTATAGTAAAAGAATATAGTAAGGAAGTGTATTATAAAATGATAAAAAAAGGCGAATGGGTTTTAGTACACAGAAATGTGTTAGAACCATCACAAAGAGCACCACAAGTACCAGATGATACAAAGAAAGTACCGCTTGAATTGTGGGTAAAAGGATATTTGCAGGAAGATGCAAATGTTGGAGACGAAGTAACAGTAATAACAAGAACAAAACGTACAGAGCGAGGAACATTGTTAGAAGCAAATCCATATTACAAACATGATTACGGTAAATTTGTTCCTGAACTTTTAAAAATAAGCGAACAAGTGAGAGAAATTTTATTTGGAGGTGCTGACAATGAATAAGGATATGAGTTACCAGGCAGTTACAGCCAGAAAACCAGAAATAATGAAACAATCAACAGGTTTGGATTTTTCAGTATTTGAAAGCGGATCAATAGCATTTGATTATGAAAAAATGATGAGAGAAGCAGGTTATTCTCTGGAAGAAATTCAAAAAATTCAATCTGAACACGGCGTTGGAAACACTCCCATTATCGAGCTTAGAAACTTGACTGCACTTGCGAGAAAATGCGCTCCAGAAGGAAAAGGAGCAAGAATATTCATAAAAGATGAAGCAGCAAATGCATCAGGCAGCTTTAAAGCAAGAAGGGCAGCAATAGCAGTATACCATGCAAAGAAGCTGGGATACAAAGGTGTTATAGCAG
>JBASLQ010000575.1:0-1670 GCA_049656425.1 Sedimentibacter sp. | reverse complement strand
CAAACTGTTGTGATTTAAGGTTTTTAAGAATAAAGCTTTGAATCTCAACCTTTGTCTTAACCAAAATATTCTTTATTGCATATCCAATAGCATAGTAAACAAATTTAGGAATGTCATAAATTCTTTTCGAACATTCCTTAAGCTCCTTGAAAAAGATACAAAAAAAAACCATATTGCGTGTTTTTTTAATATACGTTATAATATAGTAGTTAAAATTAAATATTAATGCATCAATATAATATGGATAATATGGTTCCAAAGTTTCTACCAAACAGCCGTAAATTGTTTGACTATTGATTAGTTCCCTATATTATTAGTTCAATATATGATGCGAATAGATTTTTCTATTCGCTTTTTTATTGTTAAATGTATTTATATATTGAATTTGGAAATAGTGAACATTAATGGTTAATATGTTAATAAATCATATCAGGAGGAATTTATGGAAAAATATTTTAAATTAAAAGAAAACGGCACTACTGTATCTACAGAAATTATGGCCGGTTTCACAACATTTTTTGCAATGTCTTATATTATTTTTGTTAATCCGTCAATATTATCAGCAACAGGAATGCCACCACAAGCAGTATTCTTATCAACAATTATCGCAGCAGTAATAGGAACTTTAGTTATGGGTTTGTTTGCAAATGTACCTTATGCTCAAGCACCAGGTATGGGTCTTAATGCATTCTTCACATACACTGTTGTATTTCAATTAGGATTTTCATGGGAGCAAGCATTAGCACTTGTATTTATCTGTGGTATTGTAAATATAATTATTACTGTTACAAAAATTCGTAAAAGTATTATAAAAGCAATCCCTGGAAACAAGCACCGGTTTTAAATCTAAAATGGATAAAGCATTATTTGCAGATGCTATAGCAACATCTGTAGGTGCAATATTTGGAACATCTAATACAACAACATATGTTGAAAGTGCTGCAGGTATTGGAGCCGGTGGACGTACAGGCTTAACAAGCGTAGTTACAGCATTTCATATGGCATTGCAGCAGGTTTCATATCCTATTGCTTAATTAAATTGTGCAAAGGAAAAATAAGCGAAGTTCACCCAATACTTATTGTATCAACTATATTGTTCATACTAAATTTTATAGTTCTGGCAATATTATAATTAATGTCCATATTCGACAATTTAAAGGCAAAAGAATCTTTCATGATTCTTTTGCCTTTATTTGATTTTATTATTATATTTCTTGCATTTTTTAGCAAATTTTCAAATTTTATCTGTTTTACTATTTTATATTATATGACTTTACGCATATGTAAATTGCATTTAATACCCTTAAAAATGTCCATTTCATATTTTTTTAATTATTTTTGCATTTTTTTATTTACAAGTTGCATTTTTGATGTTATAATATGTTATCAAACAAAATGTTGGAGGTACTTATATGGGTATGGCGGTGAAAGATATTAGAGATGTTGTTGCAAAAATTAATTTTAGAAAATGTGGAACTATTACTTGTATATTTAACGTAGACAACAAATGCAGCCAAAAAGAATGCGAACTGCATGAGAGAGGTCTTAAGCAAGAAGAAGATTAATGAAGCAGGTATTGTAATGAATATAAAAATTAATTCAAAATAAAAAGCGGAAATAATATAATATTATCTTCCGCTTTTATTGTGTAAAAAATAAGTGTCTGGCAG
>JBASLQ010000574.1:0-2272 GCA_049656425.1 Sedimentibacter sp. | reverse complement strand
TCTCCGTTGTATGTGCACCATCCTAGAGCTAACTCTGACAAATCTCCTGTACCTACTACAATTCCATTTTCCTGATTTGCAACATCCATTAAAATTTGAGTTCTTTCTCTCGCCTGTGAATTTTCATATGTAACATCGTGAACATCTATACTGTGCCCTATATCTTTAAAATGTTGAATGCAAGCATCCTGAATTGATATTTCTTTAATTGTAACGCCAAGTTCTTTCATTAATGTAATGGCGTTGTTATATGTTCTGCTAGTTGTTCCAAAGCCAGGCATGGTAATTGCAATAATGCCGTCTAAAGGAACGTTGAGTTTTTTAAATGCTTCAACAGCCACTATTAAAGCCAATGTGCTGTCTAAGCCGCCTGATATACCTACAACAGCTTTTTTTGCTCCAATTTTATTCATTCTTTGATACAATCCTATAGCTTGAATGTTCAGTATTTCTTTGCATCTTTTATTTCGTTCGTCCAGGTTAGAAGGAACAAATGGTTTTGGATCAACATATCTTTCTAATTCTTCATTTTCGTTGCATCCAAGATTGAAATTAATATATTGATAATCTCTTTTATCGTTCTTTCCCATGTAAGTATTAAATTTAATTCGGTCATTGTTGAGTTTTTCCAAATCAATGTCACCATAGATAATGCTGCTTTCATCAGAAAATCTGTTTTCTTTTAATACAGCTCCGTTTTCTGCAATTAATGCATGACCTGAAAAAACAACATCTGTTGTGCTTTCAGTCTGTCCTGCTGAGCAATAAGCATATGCTGTAATGCATTTAGCTGACTGTACTTTTACAATGTCTCTTCTGTAATCAGTCTTTGCTATTGTCTCATTGCTTGCTGAAAGGTTTAATATTAAATTAGCTCCATACAACGTATGGTAAGAACTTGGCGGAATATTTACCCACAAATCTTCACATACATCTATTCCTACGCATAAATCAGATAAATTGTCCTTAAACAATAAATTTTCATTAAAAGGAACATCCTGACCACATAATTTCACATTGCTGCTTATTCTGGAAACTGATGATGCAAACCATCTTTTTTCATAGAATTCATTGTAATTAGGAATATATGTTTTAGGAACTGCACCAAGTATTTTTCCACTCTTTATAACGACAGCACAATTAAACAACTGATTGTCAGCTTTTACCGGCATTCCTACAGCAATAAGCACATTTAATTCCTTGGTTTTTTCAAGCAAATAACTTAAAGCATATTCAGCTTCTTTTATTAAAGCTTTTTGATTGAATAAATCCCCACAGGTATATGCTGTCATGCACAATTCCGGAAACACAATTACCTTTGTGCTTTTTTCCAAAACTGATTTTATTACAATAGAAACAACTTCTTTTACATTGTACTCAGGATTTGCTACCTTTATAGTCGGAACTGCAGCAGCAACTCTTATATATTCAAAACTGCTATTCATGTCATTATCCTCTATATTATTATTTCTTCTACTGTATTTGTATCTAAAAGAATTATATGAAGTTCTTTTGATTTGTTTAAAATATTTTTTAAATTTGTCATAAAATGATTTTCAGTATAAAAATGTCCTGCATCTATTATACTTAAATTGCTTTTTAATGCTCTTTGAGCCTGATGATACTTAATATCACCTGTTATGTAAACGTCAGCTCCAGAACTAATTGCATCATCAATAAAATCACTGCCGCTTCCTCCGCAAAATGCAACTTTTTTTACTGACTGGTTTTCATAGCAGCAATATAATTTAATGCTTCTGCAGCTTAATAAAGTTTTTACTTGTTTTGCATATTCAACAATATTAACAGCGTCTATGCTTCCAATGCCTCCATAACCACTGCTGTCATCATTTATTTGATGAAGTACTCGGAATTCATTAATGTTTAATTTGTGAGCCAGTTCGTAATTTATGCCTTTTTCAGCCATATCCAAACTTGTATGCATACTGTACAAATTAACATTGTTTGTAATGAGAGCACGGATTATTTTTCCGTCGTATGTATTGTAATCAATTGACTTTAAGGAACCAAATAAAAATGGATGGTGTGTAATTATTAAGTCCACTTTATGTTCTATTGCATAGTTTACAGCATTTAAATCAATATCTAAGGTTAACATAACTGTTTTTATGTCTCTATTTATGTCGCCTATTTGTAATCCGCTGTTGTCCCAATTTTCTTGTGGCTTTAATTTTAATTCATCATCTAATAGTTTAATAACTGAATCAATTTTAATTTGACATCAACTCCCTTATTCTATTATTTTTTTGCT
>JBASLQ010000573.1:0-3749 GCA_049656425.1 Sedimentibacter sp. | reverse complement strand
TCCTTAGACATTTTCATTTGTTTGTCACCAGGAGCAATTAATGCTAGTCCTTTTTCTATTCTGTCTCCATCTGCTGCTTCACGGACTTCCATGGCACAAATTTTATTTAGTCTGTCAGCATACATTTTCGTAAATCCTGCCGGCATATGCTGAGTGACTAATATCCCAGGAACTTCTTTAGGCAATTCCTTAAGTATTGTCAGTATTGCTTCTGTTCCTCCTGTTGATGCTCCAATAGCTATTATTTGTCTTGTGGAAATTTTCTCTAGTTTAGTTGTTTCAATGATTTTTTGTGCAGTAAAAGGCACTAGTTTTGCTATGGATGCCACTTTTATTTTTGTTTTCAATTCTCTGAAAAATATTGGCAAATCATCTTTCGATGACATGTCAGGCTTTTTTACAAAATCCACAGCCCCTGCATGCAGTGCATCAAAAACACTTATATTCATTGAACTAACCAGTACAACTTTTAATGGGTTATCCACCATAATTTTTTTCAAAAATGTCAACCCGTTCATTTTAGGCATTTCTACATCCAATGTCAATATGTCTGGTTTGAGTGTTTTAATTTTTTCCATGGCATCAAATGGATCTACTGCCATACCAACCACTTCTATACGTGGATCTTCGCTAAGTTCTTTTTTCAATACATTTCTAAACAACAGCGAATCATCTGTAATAAGTACTTTTATTTTATTAATTATCATAATTGTTCCTTTTTATATATTGCCGGATTAATGTATGTGAATTTTGATTGGTTTCTTTGTATTGTTTCAGCATGTCCAATCATTAAATACCCTTGGGGCTTTGTAGCATCATAAAATTTATTTACAATATTCATTTTTGTTTCTGCATTAAAGTATATCATAACATTTCTGCAAAATATAACATCATATTTATTTTTTGCAACTATGGGATCCATCAAATTGAACACTTTAAATGTAACATGTTTTTTTATTTCCGGCAATACCTGATATTTATTGTCAATAGTTTTTTCAAAATATCTTTTTTTGTAAGATTCCGGAAGCTTTTCTATACTTTCTTCTGAATATATTCCTTCGCGAGCTTTTGACAGAACATTTTCAGATATATCCGTTGCAATGATTTGAATATTCCAGTTATTTGCGTTAAATTTAAAATAATCATTGATTATCATAGCTAAAGTATATGGTTCTTCTCCCGATGAACAACCAGCGCTCCAAATATTTAATACTTTAGTTTTATTGTTTTTTTCTTCATATGGAAGTATTACTTCCTTTAAATATTTAAAGTGATTTTCTTCCCTGTAAAAATACGTATAATTCGTTGTAAGTTTATTGATAAGCGAAGTGATTTCTTCTTTATCGTTTCTTTTAATGTTAACTAAATATTGACTGAAGTTGTTCATACCTTTTCGTTCGATTAAATTAGACAATCTTCCTTCTATCAATATTCTTTTTTTGGAAAGATCTATGCCATAATTTTTATGCATAAAGTTTACAAATTCTAAAAATTCATTATCTGTTAATTTTACCATATTTACATGCTTTCTATTAGATTTCCTATATCCAGGATAAGATTGATGCTGCCGTCTCCTAATATGGAGCAGCCTGAAACGCCTGATTCTTTGAGGTTATACTTGCTTAATATGGCCGGCATTGGCTTAACCACTACTTGCTGTTCTCCCACTATTCTATCAACGAATACACAAGTGCTGCTGTCTCCAGATTCAACAAGTATCAATATGCCATCATCAATTTTTGTTATATCAGTATTTATGTTAAAATATTCATTAAGTCTTAAAACTGGATAACATTTATTTCTTATTACTATCATTTCTTTGCCATCAGTATTGTGTATAATTTCATCTTCAGCAGTTTTAAATGACTGTTGAATATTTTTTATTGGAATAATAAATTCAGAACCACCAACAACAATCTGCATTCCTGAAACAATTGTAAGAGTTAAAGGAATTTTAAATGTTACTGCAGTTCCTACACCTTCTTTGCTGTCTAAAACAACATTTCCTCCTACTTTCTCTACATTGGATTTAACTACATCCATTCCAACTCCTCTGCCTGAATATTCAGTGACAGTTTCATTTGTTGAAAATCCAGGAAGCATTAAAAACTGAAATATTTCTTTTGGTGTATATTCATTTTCGGATTTTTGCAATAAATCTTTTGCTTTAGCTTTTTCCAGAATTCTTTTTAATTCAAATCCCTTGCCGTCATCTTCCACAGTTATATGGATTTCTCCTCCTGTATTTGAAGCAGACAATCTTATTGTACCTTTTGGATTTTTTCCTTTATTTATTCTTTCCTCTTCTGATTCTATGCCATGATCCATCGCATTCCTAACTAAATGCATAATTGGATCAGAAATACCATCAACTATTGTTTTATCAATTTCAGTTTCCTCTCCTGACAAAACTAATTCAACATCTTTATTTAATTCTTTTCCCATATCTCTGACTATTCTCTTCATTTTTTGGAAAATGCCGGACACAGGTACCATTCTTAAGGACATTACTATGTCTTGTAGTTCATCAGTGAGCTTTCTCATCTGTCTTGTAGATTTCGTAAAACTTTCTAAATTCAGTTTTTTAATTTCATTGTCAGCAGCTACCATGGATTCAGCTATAACCAATTCTCCAACTATGTTTACAAGATTGTCAAGTTTGGATAAATTAACAGTAATTAAATTTTGCTTGCTGTGCTTTGCAGAAGTTTCAACTTTTTCATCTTTAACGTTTTGTGAAGCTGCTGCATTTTGTACAGCATTTACAGCCTTTGCTGTCTCATCTTTTTTGTTACCGGTTTTTTCTGTATTTTCGTCGTTATATTCTATTACTGTGTAATTTTTTACATTCAATGCTTCTCTTACAACACCAACTGCTGAATCCAAAGACTCTTTATCATTTATATATACAAAAAAACCGTCTTTTATTATTTCTTGCGCTGTTTCGCTTATGCTTTCAACATTTTCAGGTTTATTAATAAATTCAATGCCTATTTCTTTCAACTGGTTTATAATAAAGAAAGCTCTTAAGTTTTCCATTCCAATGTCATCATCAAATATGATTTTAATTGCATATTTTTTATTTGAACTAATATTGCTTATTGCAGATGTTTTTTTCGTTTCAGTTTCCATTGTTAAAGCAGCTTCTGTTTTAGATGTGATTTCCTGTTTATCATCGCTTATATTTCCTGATATTACTTGTAAAAACTCCAATATTTCAGCTTCAAAAGGCTCTAAATTTTCTTCAAGAGACTCGCCTTCTTCTATTTTGGATATTTCTGCTTTTATGAAATCTGTGAACTTAAATACAAGATTTACAAGTTTTTCATTATACTTATGATCTATGCTGTTTTCTCTAATGTAGTAAAACAAATCCTCTACTTTATGTGATATTGTCATAATGCTGTTAAACTGCATCATAGCGGATGAACCTTTTATAGTATGCATTATTCTAAATATTTCATCAATACAATCCTTATCAAATGCTTGTTCGCTTTCTGCTTTTAATAATATATCATCTAGTTGTTCCAGCAATGAATTTGCTTCGAAAAGGTACATATCAAGTACAGAATCTAAATTATTATCCATATTCAGGTCTCCTTATTAGTCTATTTCTCTATTTTTCTATCGACATTTTTTTTTATTTATTAAGGTTTAATATATACTTTTTTTTATTTTTTTACATTAAGACTACTTATTTAAATAACAAATATGCCGATATATTAATAGCAAAGCCTTTAATTTTTTGG
>JBASLQ010000572.1:0-2170 GCA_049656425.1 Sedimentibacter sp. | reverse complement strand
TTTCATATTTGCTTTTTATAACAAGCACCTCTTTCTTATATTAACTTATTAGAGAATTTGCATATAATTTCTTGCTAAGCATAACATGGTTTAGTATATAAAGCAATCTATTGTATTTCAAATAATTAGATAATAATTAGAAAACGAGCCCCGATATTAGTATAACCAAAATGCAAAAATGAAATCAAATAACTTCAAGGTTTAGATTTTTTCCATTTAACAGCATAGGAAAATTAGAATAATAGATGAGGACTGTTTTTATTTGAACAGTCCTTTTAATTCGTGACTTCGTTACTGTTCTTTTAAAATTAATTGATATAATAAGTTTATAAGAATTGGGTTGATAGAAAATTAAATCGACCAATAAAAAATAGAGGAGACTAATATGCTTAATACAAATTTGAATCATTTGCAAACTGCCAGTGAGTTGGAGAAAACTATAAAAGAAAATGAAAATGTAATGGTGTGCTGCGGAAGAATGGGACCTATGTGTATTCCTGTATATAGCGCAATGGAAAAACTTGAAGAGGATTATTCTAATGTAGCTTTTTATGACATGGAATTTGACAATCCTGAATCCAAGATTATCAGAGGACTTCCTGAATGCAAGAATTTCAGGGGATTACCATTTACTGTATATTATAAAAATGGCGAGGTTGTTACTGCAACACCAAGCATTCAGACAAAAAATCAGATTGCTGAAATTCTTGACAGAGAGTTTGAACGCAAGGAAGAAAGAAAAAACGCGTAATTTAAATATGATATTCTCCGGCGGATTAAAACCCGTCGGTTTTTTTGTGTGATAAGCTCACCCATTTTGTTATCCTGAGCAATAGCAAGGATTCCTTAGATAGCCTCTACGTAATTATAAAAATAGTCCATGATATTCATGATTGAAATTAATTCTAAAGCAAGGCATTTTTATTAAGTATTGATTTTATTTTTTTAAAGTTATATAGTAATAAATAATTCTTAAAAGAAAATAGGCATGAGGGAATTCATTCATATAATGAGAATGTAGATATAGAGGATGTACTTAATTCAAGTAAAATTTACTTGCTTACTTTGTGCGATTTGTTGGGTATTGAATAGAAAGATTCATTGAGTCAATCCTTGTAATAAATATTGAGCATGTCTTAATCTGAAATATTATAATTTCAGTGTGAGGCTGCTCTTTTTTTGAGGGGAGAATGGAGACCAAGCACAATTTTTAATTATTATTTAGAGAATCAACTTTTTCGCATATGACTTTTGATACCATGTTTAATAAAAAGGAAACGCCTATTATTATTAAAACTAAAAGATAAAAACTAAGACTTTGCTTAGTATTGTACCTTCCATAAAAGATATCTATTATAAATTGATGCACCAAATATATTTCGAAGGATATACTTCCAATAAAATCTAGAAGTTTCGATTTTATATTTAATTTATAATTCAATAATATTATTAAAAATATAAACAGTATGGATGATATAGTATCAAATATAAATTTATTTTTTGACTCTTCAAAAGATATTAAAAAAATTATTACAAACCCAATTAAACATATGATAAATAGTGCATTATAATAAGTTTTTATTTTATAAAGAATATTTTCTTTTTTATATGCGAATAAAACTCCAAAAGGAAAAGCAAATGCAGTATTATACCAATAAATTCCCATTTCTTGAATTCTACACACATATATATAAATGATTGAATATATAAACATAATTACTATGGCTTTTGTTGTTGTTTTTGAAAATTTTATACTTAAAAAAAACACAATATAAAAAAGTATAGTTGCATTTATATACCAAAAAACCTGACCAGATGTAATATTTTTTAGAAATATTGATGTTGAAAATATTTCAGTTATTGAATAGCTTTCATTAAATATAAGGATACTAGTTATTCCAATAAAAATATTGGTTACTATGAAAGGAATATAAACTCTTGCTACTCGCTTACTAAAGAAATTGTTTAAATAATTTTTGTCTTTTAGATATGAAGATATTAAGCCATATCCTGATATAAAGAAAAAAATAGCAACTCCTAGAAATCCTACATTTAATAACGGTTTCAGATAATTAGGATTAATTAGTCTGATTGTTAAATGATGTACTAATATTAATAAAATCGAAATTCCTTTTAAAATACTTGTCTGTGTTTGGTTGAAATAATTATA
>JBASLQ010000571.1:0-1985 GCA_049656425.1 Sedimentibacter sp. | reverse complement strand
GATTAGGGTTGAGGTACCCAGCCTATAATAAAGCTTCACCCCGAAATATAATCCCCGGTACTCTTTTTAAGAGATTCGGCTATTTAAAATTGTAATGTAAATGTAATAAAGAATCAATGGTAACTCCTTGAAACAAAGGTTATATGAAACATGCTATGAAATATATTCATAATACTGCAATTTTTTTAGTTTAATGGGATAAGTTAACACAAATATAAATTTTGCGGCAAAAAAAGCAAATTAATCCTTAAAAAATGTATGTTTTAAGGACACTGATGTTTGTAGTCTAACAGAGCCTATTACAAAAGTTCAAATTACTGTAACAAAAGGAATTAATACGAATATAATAAATACAAGATATATATAGTTAAATATAAAGATAAATATAATAAAAGATATAAAATAAAGGGGTGATAATATGTTTTGTTATATAATCCCTTGGTTTGTCTTGGGTTTTGGATTTGGTAGATGCAATGAAAAACACCATGATGAATGCAGATGTGATGACCATCGTCATGATTGCAATAGAGGAAGAGGCTGCAAAAGATGCTAACAGCATTGAAACAGTAACGCATATGAGCTCTGCCGAATTATCGACAGGGCTTTATTATTGTTGCATTGGAGCATAAACATTGTACTTGAAATCAGGGTAGATGCTTTCAATTATTTTTCAGCATAAAATATTTTAAATAGATATCGACATATGTCGAATAAATCATTATAATAAAATTACATATTATATAGCATAAATAATTATTAAATTTCTAAATTGTGAAGTAAGTTACATACATGACGGAACAATAATGATATTTTAATGTTATAAATTTAATTACTTAGGAGGATAACTATGTCCACGACAATTGCTTTATATGTAATTGCCTTTTCAGCATTAATATTATCATTTACTAAGAGTAAAGAAAAAACAAAAATTGCACTAAAAAAAGCATGGAAATCATTAGAAAATATTTTACCTCAATTTCTTACAATACTTTTGATTATTGGTATTATGCTGGCAATTTTATCACCAGAACAAATTTCGCATATGATTGGAAAAGAATCGGGTTTGGTTGGAGTTTTAATAGCTTCAGTTATCGGTTCAATTACACTTATCCCTGGTTTTGTGGCATTTCCACTTGCAGCAGCATTGTTAAAGAGCGGAGCCGGTTATATGCAAATTGCTGCATTCATATCAACACTCATGATGGTAGGGATTGTTACTATGCCTCTCGAGATTAAATATTTTGGAAAAAAAGCAACAATCATAAGAAACACAGCAGCTTTCGCCTTTTCAATTTTTGTAGCATTTGTAATGGGGGTTGTCATCTATGGATAAAATTAAAAAAATAATAAAGCGATATAAATTTTTTATAATACTGTTAGTAATAAATATAATTGTGTTAATACTAAATCCTGATTTAGGGACTAAATCATTTCAAATAACTAAAATCAATACTTTGGAAATGCTCTCAATTATTCCACCTATATTTATATTGCTTGGACTATTGGACGTTTGGGTCAAGAGAGAAACAATGGTTAAATATATGGGAGAAAACTCAGGAATCATTGGAGTGTTGATTGCATTTGTTTTAGGTTCAGCAGCTGCAGGTCCATTATATGCTGCATTCCCTGTGGCTGTAGTGCTTCTTGAAAAAGGAAGCAAGCTTTCAAATGTATTGATTATGATTGGTGCGTGGTCAACAACAAAAATTCCATTGTTGTTATTTGAAGCATCTTCAATTGGATTCAAATTTATGATTTCAAGGTTTATACTAAATCTTTTTGGAATTACAATAATTGCTTACATTACAGAAAAAGCATTGTCTAAAGAAGAAAAAGATGAAATAAAATGTTTATTTTATTTGAATTAATTTCGATGTCTAGAATCAAGTAGTATCAAAGGGTAAAACAAGATATTAAAATAAATAGACATAAAAAAGAGCAAAAGCAACGATTTCCCAAGACAAAAAGAGAAATAATTAAATATT
>JBASLQ010000570.1:0-4966 GCA_049656425.1 Sedimentibacter sp. | reverse complement strand
GCTATCATTTTATTTGTTTGCAGCATTTGATTACGATTTATTTTATCTATTGTAATATTTTTAATTGTAATTAGAACAGTGTTATTTGCTCCCTTTAAAAGCTGAGCATTTATTTCATAAATTTCATTTCCTGCCATACTTTCAATTTTAATATTTTTTTGATTTAAATATGATTATCACCCAAAAACCTGGTAATTAATTGGTAAATAAATTATATTAAACCTTGAAAAGTATCGGCAAAAATCTTTAATAAAGTGCGTAAATATTAGCGAATTGCTCATTTTATACCTCCGTTTTTACCAATATCATTATGTATATTGTACTATTTTTTCTATAAGTTCTCAATGATTAATATTATTTTTCAATTATGGATAAACAAAAAAGAGAGCCAATGCTCTCCTTGTGCTATTCATATATATTAACTGATTTGTCTTTTACCATTTCCATGTTAAGGTACGCTTCATGCCTCTTAGGTATTGTAACTACCTCAGAGTTTCCATCACTTATAAATCTTTCCCTCTTATTTTCTTCATATTGTTTGAAATAGTCGTTCATGCCACAATTATCAACATTCATTTCACTTGCTGTAACACGGTAAAGACTTGTAAAATCCGTTAATGTATCAAATGGTGAGTAATCAGGTCTCCAGCCCACATCTAATACAGCTATTGTTTTGTATTTATTTCCTTCATATTCTCCTTCGAGCATGGCACTTTCATATTCAGCTTTAGGATTGCCTCCATGAGGAAGTGCTAAAGTTTCTACGACATAATCCGGTATATAACTTTCTATAATGTTATTAACCGATCCTATTTCAATTTGAATATCTTCTCCATTAAGAAGCTGCAATTCATTATGGCTGTATGTGTGATTTCCTAAATCATACCCGCTGTCAATAAGCCATTCAAGTTTTTCTTTTACATATTCATTTTGACCAAAAAGGTTTGTCCCTAAGAAAAAACTGGCTGTAACATTAAAATCAGGATATTTTGATTTAAATTCTTCCAATATTCCAACTGCACAATCAGGATCTAAAACTATTTCTCCATCAACTTCAATAAAGTTAAAATTGTTTTGTCTTCCATCATCAAATGTCAATATTATTGGGGTATAACCTGCTTTTGTGTTTATTTCGCCTTTTGCATAATCGTTTAGACTAATCATCTGGTATTTGTTTTGATACATGTATTCCAAATCTTTTCGGAAATTTTCCGGAGTCCTCTGCCATGCGCTTTCTTCCTCACCAATGCCATGATACATAAGAATCATAATTTCTCCAAGTTCATTAGGCTTTAATGTTAAATCTATAGCTGCAATTGGATCTGTTATTTCTTCGGAATTTTCTTCTGAAGGAATTTCCTCATTTATATTATCTTCCTCATTAACAGTTTCTGTTTGCTGCACGCTTTCTCCAACAACAGACGTTTCCCCATTTGCTGCAGTGGAACAAGCTGCAAGCAATAATATTAAAATTATTAAAGTAATACAATATCTCTTTTTCATTTTATACCCCCCTGTAATATATTCTATTCTATATTATTGAAATGAAAAAGTCTACATGAAGAATTTTCATATTTTTATTGTTATTAATTTAAAATTTGATATAATAATATATATTTAATTTATCAGCTATATACATGCTTGATATTATTATGAAATATTAATTATTGGAGGAAGAAATTGGGAAACGGTAATAAAATTGCTCAAGACAAACTTAAACTTTTATATATATTAAACTTTATTAATTTACCTTTAACAAACATAGAATTAACAAATTATATTTTAGATTACAATATTCTGGATTATTTTACATTGCAGCAGCTTCTTGGTGATTTATGTGATTCTAAATTTGTTGTGCTTAAATCAAAAAACGGCAATGAATATTATTCAATATCTGAAGCAGGAATTGCCGCACTAGACATGTTTAGTGATAAACTTCCCGTTTATTTCATAAAAGAAGTGGATGAAAATTTTACTTTTCTGAAAAAAGAAATAAAAAAGCAAAGAGAATTGCTTGGTCATTATTATAAGCGACAGGAAGATGAATATATTGTATCTCTTCAGGTAATGGAAAATGAATCCATTATTTTTAGTTTAAGCATAAATGTTCCTACTGAAGATTTAGCAAAAAACATATGCAAAAAATGGAATTCAAAGCCTGAAGAAATATTTGGAAGCATTATAAATACTCTGACTTCAGGTCTTAAATAACTTTAATACAGTCAGGAACAAACTGAAGGTCAATAATTTTTGAAATATAAAGCCCTTCTTTTTCTATTGATGCAATTTGACATTTTTTTGAATTAGTTACATATATTTTTTTTTCACCAACAGTTAAGCTTTCCGGATAGCCTCCTAAATAAATTTTTTTTATTATTTCTTTATTTGAAATATCAATAACATAAAGGCTTTTATCAACTATATTAATTACATATAACATATTATGTTCATTGTCTATACTGAAATCCGATGCAAGGCCGTCAATTTCTATTACAGTGTCAATATTTCCTGTTTCAATGTCAATAAAGTTAATTTTTGTATGTACAATTCCATTAACAAAGTAAGTCATTACTATAATGTTGTTACCCGATAAATATAAATGCATTGGTTTGCCATCCGTTTTGAAATGTTTTTTATTTTCATTTTCAAGGTTATATTCTATTACTTCGTTTTCTTCGTAACTTGTAGTATAAAGCATTTTTTTATTTTCGCTTAATACAACGTCATGAGTTTTAATACCTGCAGGTATGGATTCTGTCAATGTGAAGTTTGACAAGTCTATTACCGAAATATTATCCGATTCAAAATTAGCAACGTACATTACATCATTGTCTATGAACATGTGCCTTGGATCTCTTCCAACTGTTGTTTCCTGAATTTCATTTAAGATATAATCATATTTATAGATTTTATTGTTGTATGAATCTGCCAAATAAACTGAATTTTCAAAGTTTATTATGCTATGTATTGCAAATTTTCCTATACCTCCAAAATTAACTGCTTTTTTACAAAAATAATCCTCTCCACATAATTCAATTATAAATAACATTAACCTTCCCTGACTGACGCCTGTTGCAACCACTTTTTCATCACATTTCATAGCAATCACCTCCATATAGTTTATGAAACACATGAAAAGAAGTGCTTAAATACATTAATTTATAAAAATGTTTTAGTATTATATTTTGGGGTAATAATATAATAAATAAGATTACTAGGAGATATTATATGTTAAATGAAAAATTAGCAAACTTAATTAACGAACAAGTAAATGAGGAATTATATTCCGCATACTTATATTTGGATATGTCGAATTATTATATTGAAAGCGGATTAAACGGCTTTGGAAATTGGTTTAAAGTTCAAGCTCAGGAGGAAAGAGACCACGCAATGCTTTTCATGCAATTCCTGCAAAATAATGGTAACAAAATTACACTTAGTGAAATAAAGGCTCCAAATATTACATTTTCCGGTTACACTGTTCCTCTTGAAGAATCATTAAAACATGAGCAATTTGTTACTGCATCCATAAACAATATTTATGATGAAGCGTTCCAGATTAAAGATTATAGAACAATGCAGTTTTTAGACTGGTTTATAAAGGAACAAGGTGAGGAAGAAAAAAATTCAGAGGATTTGATTTTGAAATTCAATGTTTTTGGAACAGATGCAAAAGGGCTTTATATGCTTAACTCCGAACTTGCAGCTAGAGTGTATGCCCCCCCATCACTTGTACTGTAAGTAATCTGTATATAAAAAAACACAGCAGAAATTCTGCTGTGTTTTTTCTTATAGTGTGTCCCTAAATTACCTGCAATCTGGCTCATTTGTTATACCCGCAGTAAAAGGTATTAAAAATTCCGGTATACCGGCAGCATATGGTGCTATTTCGTATAGCTGAAAATATATTTTTATTCCTTCTGGAATTAAATAAAAATTATTTTCATTAAAGTTGATTAAAATATTTTCTCTGTAATTTTCAAAATAACAGAATTCCTCACTTTCTAAATTCTCACTTATTTGATTTATAATGTTTTGTTTTATATATTCAAAATGATTAAGTCTACTATTTACAAACATATCACATATATTAAGCTCTTTACCGGATATTATATCCCAAGTATCTGACGTTCTTTGTGTTATGCCATGAGCACCTCCTGCATATAAATATTTATCATAAAATAAGCTCAAAGCACAATTTTCATTATAGGTTATGGCTGGAATATAATAAATTTCAAATATTCTTATTGGAATATCCATTTTCATTGAAATTATATAGTAATTTATTGCTATTTTAAAGAAATTGTCAACACATTCTCTTATAACTCCCAATGCATTTCTTTTGTATATATAATTTATTTTTGTCAGTGTATTTTGAAAATTGTTTGAATAAAATTGAGGATATTCAATTTTGTAATGAAGCATCAATTGTTTATCATAAAATAAATTATTCTCTAAGCGTACTATTTTTACTTGTATCGGGCACATATTTACGCCTCCTTTGTATAGAATATGCTGTATAAATATCTGCAGTGAAAAAAACACCTAATATTTAAAATAGCAGGTGTGTTTTTTTATTTAATATTCTTTTAGCGTCTTCATATCCTTTGATAATCATCCAAATAATTCGCTCCGGGCTTGCTTCTAATGTACTGCTTAAGTATTCATCAGGCGCTATGTCTATAATTTCAACATTTTCAAAATTGCTGAAATTGTATATTTCAGGTCTTAAACGAACAGCTATTATAACATTGCAGCCTTTTTCAGCGGCCATTTCTACCGGAAGCTTCATGAATATGCTGCCATCCAGGTAATACTTGCCGTTTATTGGTCTTGGTGTAAAAATCGGAAGATTGCAGCTTGCAAAAACATATTCATGAAGCAATCCCTGAGGTATATCTTCTTTATAAAGTTTCAAAGGTTTTCTGTCAGTTAGGCAGTATGTTGCAAGCCCAAATTCAACATT
>JBASLQ010000569.1:0-8340 GCA_049656425.1 Sedimentibacter sp. | reverse complement strand
CTTTTCTAGTATATGTTTGACCTGTTAATTTAAAAGCTTCTTTGATGTGGGGACGGACCTTTGAGTTAGAGTAATAACTAAAAGGTCCGTCCCCACATCAAAAGGTCCGTCCCCACATCACCACATCACCCTGCACTTTTTTTGAAAATATTTTCCAAAAATAGGCGGCACACTTCCATAGCAGTAGATTTAAATATGAAATTTCCAATAATATGGCACCGCTACAGTTAGCCGTTTGGCTAACAATATGTTTAAGAGCTAACATGATTTCTAACTAAACACTGTTTTGGAATTGTAAAATCGGTCAATCAACGTACGTCCCCCTGCCCTATAAACAAATATGTTATATAGCTGGTTGTCTCTTCTATTTTCTTTTCCAAAATTAGCTCTGAATTACTGTGATTTAATACACTTTTGTTAATTACACCTGCTTTATCCATCATTTTAAGCATGGCTGCTATACTGATTGGTGAATCTAAATTATCATTAGTAAAAGACATAATTTTATTTATATCATTATTTTGTATTGCATCCATACTTATTAAATCCATTTTATTAGCTTGGTCTAAATCTAAATAATGTGAAAAATCAACTGAAGCTATAAATAAGGTTTCGTTAATATTTACATTTTCATATAATGCGTCCACCATTGTATCTACATCTTCTAATTTCACTTGCTTAGTTAATACTAATGTTATAACCTTAACATCTTCTAAATAATACTTTATAAATGGAATTATGCTGGAGGTGGAATGCTCTATAGTTAATTTGTCATCATTTTCTATTACAAAGCTATTTTTCAACAATTCTCTGGTTACTTCAATATCTATTTCCTTACATGATTTGATTTTAGCAGCATTTATTTCTAATTCTTTTTCAGTAAAAATTCTTGCACACAAGGGATGCATCATAGAATTTTCCCATTTAAAATTATTTTTCATAATATCCCTGTTTTTCACAAACATTTCACATCTATCTTTTAAAGTATCAACCATCAATATTTCCTCCAGAATTACTCGTTTCTAAATTAAACATTCTCATTTTTATGCAGGATTAATTAATTTTCTAATCTTATAAACTTGAATTTACAGCTGTTTCTTCCGGCAATAAGTTTGTTTGCAGGATATTTATCCTACTTAAAATCTAAGTTTAAATAAATAGTGGCATTTCTTGATTGTATTGACAGGTGGAGTTCTTATTTATACTTTTATAGCACTTTTCATTTTATTTACGTACTCAAATACAGGTTCTACACAATTTTCGCCGTATTGTGCAACTATTTTAACAATTGCGCTTCCTACTATTACTCCATCTGCATATTTTGACATTTCTTTTGCCTGCTCAGGAGTTGAAATTCCAAATCCAATGGCACATGATATATTCTGTGCTTCTTTAACTAGTTTCACCATCTCTCTTATATCAGTTTTAATTTCACTTCTAACACCTGTAACACCCATGGATGAAACGCAGTACACGAATCCATCTGACCCTTTTGCAATCTTTTTTATTCTATCATGGGAAGTAGGTGCAATTAATGATATTAAATCTACATCATACTTATTACATAATGGTTTTACTTCATTTTTTTCTTCAAATGGCAGGTCCGGAACTATAATCGCATCTATTCCGCATTTATTGCAATTTTTCAAAAATCTTTCTGTTCCATAAGTATAAATTGGATTAATATAAGTCATAAATGCTAAAGGAACATTAGTATTCTTGCGAACTCTTTCAACCATATGAAATATTTTATCCGTAGTTGTTCCTGCTTTTAATGCACGTTCATCAGCTTGTTGAATTACAATACCTTCTGCTACAGGATCTGAAAATGGAATGCCAATTTCAATTAAATCTGCACCAGCTTCATCCATTTTAATTATGAGCTGTTCTGTTATTTCTAAAGACGGATCTCCTGCAGTTACAAATGGTATAAAAGCCTTGCCATTTGCAAATGCACTTTTTACTCTACTCATATATTTGTACCCCCTTGTATCTTGCTATTGCTACCACGTCCTTATCTCCTCTGCCAGATAAATTTATTACAATAATTTTATCTTTATCCATAGTTGGAGCAAGCTTCATTGCATAGGAAACCGCATGTGCACTTTCAATTGCAGGAATAATTCCTTCTTTTCTTGAAAGATATTCAAAAGCTTCAACTGATTCATCATCTGTTATTGGTACATATTCTGCTCTTTTAGTATCATGAAGAAACGAATGCTCTGGCCCTATTCCCGGATAGTCAAGGCCTGCTGATATAGAGTATACTGGTGCTATTTGTCCATATTCATCTTGACAAAAATATGACTTCATTCCATGAAAAATTCCTTTACTTCCATTTGCGATTGTAGCTGCATTTTTATCTGTATCAATTCCATGCCCTGCTGCTTCACATCCAATGAGCTGTACATTCTTATCTTCTATAAAATCATAAAATATTCCCATAGCATTGCTACCGCCCCCAACACAAGCTATTACAACATCAGGTAATTTATTTTCAAGTTTTAACATTTCTTGTTTTACTTCTTTCCCTATAATGCTTTGAAAATCACGTACTATAGTTGGAAATGTATGAGGACCCATTACAGAACCAATAACATAATGGGTATCTTCAACACGTGAAGTCCATTCTCTAAGTGTCTCATTTACTGCATCCTTTAAAGTCTGTGTACCGCTTGTTACGGAATGTACTTTAGTACCTAAAAGTTCCATTCTAAAAACATTTAAGGCTTGACGTTCAGTGTCTTCCTTCCCCATAAAAATTTCACATTCCATTCCCAATAAAGCTGCGGCAGTTGCAGTAGCCACACCGTGTTGTCCTGCTCCAGTTTCTGCAATAACTCTGGTTTTTCCCATTTTCTTTGCAAGAAGCACCTGCCCCAATGAATTATTAATTTTATGAGAACCTGTATGGTTCAAATCTTCTCTTTTTAAATAGATTTTAGCTCCCCCTAAGTCCTTTGTCATATTTTCTGCATAATACAGTAAAGAAGGTCTGCCAGTATAATTATTAAAAAGATTTCTTAATTCCTCGCAAAATTCATTGCCATTTTAATATCATTCGAATCTTTTACTCTGACTGCTTTTATTATTTTATTAGGAATATATTTTCTTAATTTTTTAATATATTCTTCATTTTCATCTCCATGAAGCTGGACTATATCTATAATATTTAAATTGCATAGATGTTCTATATGTTCAATATCATCATTTACAAATACTCCTGCTGCTTTTATAAAAGGGTTTAAATGTGATTTGAGAGATTTAGCCGCATCATCGCTTACTTGTCTCCTACTATGGGCAAATACAAAGCCCACATAGTCAGGTAATATTAAATTGACAGCTTCAATGTCCTGAGGTCTTGTTAATCCGCATATTTTAATCTTACTCATCTATACACCCCAGAAGATTAAAAAGCATCTCTTTTTTATTTTCACTTCTCATAAGGGCTTCTCCAATTAATACTGCATCTACTCCTGCTTTTCTAAGCACCGATATGTCTTCTGGTGTTTTAATACCGCTTTCTGCAACAAAAATTATGTCTTTTGGAACAAATTCACGAAGTTTTGTGCAGTTGCTTATATCTACTTCAAAAGTCTTTAAATTTCTATTGTTGACTCCAATTATTCTCGCTCCTGATTCTATGGCATATTCAATTTCATCTTTTGTATGAGCTTCAACAAGAGCAGAAAGTTCTAGTTCATCACAAATTTTAATGTATTTTTTAATTGTATCTTTATCAAGTAGTGAACATATCAACAATACTGCATCTGCACCAATTGTTTTTGTTTCATAAATTTGATATTCATCCACTGTAAAATCTTTACGAAGTATTGGAATTCGTGTGCGGTTGCTAATTTCAGTTAAATATTCATTTTTACCTTTAAAATATTCAGGTTCTGTTAATACAGAAATTGCACTTGCTCCTGCTTCTTCATATTCTTTAGCAATTTTTAAATACGGAAAATTTTCTGCAATTATCCCTTTTGATGGAGAGGCTTTTTTAATTTCACAAATAAAGGATATATCTTTTCTTCTCAAAGCTTTTTCAAATGCAAAATCCTCTCTGTGGTTAAATTTTCTTAATATGCTTCATCACCGCCAGTACCAACAATTTCAAGAACATCGCCTTCATGGTTTAACTTAGTGCCATATTCTCTCATGACCTTAGCACATCCTGTGATTTCATCTATGCTTTCACCCTTCATCCTCATAGCTGTAACAAAAGATGCAATCTGTGAATTTGTCGCTTTTCCACTCATTATTTCATCCATAACTGACATTGCCATATCAATAGATAAATCTTGGTTCTTTACTAAATTACTAATTGATTGCTGTATCATTTTCTCCTCCTATTTCAATGAAATTTTTTAATATAACTTCGCCTTTTGGTGTTAATATAGATTCTGGGTGAAATTGCAACCCATATATTTCATAATCCCTATGTTTTACTGCCATTACTTCTCCATCATCATCTTCTGCAATGACTAAAAGTTCATCTGGCAAGCTTTCCCTTTTTGCAATTAAAGAATGATATCTTGCTGCTTTTATTACAGGCGGCAAACCTTTAAATATTCTGCTTCCGTTTGCAATATGAATGCTGCTTTGTTTGCCATGCATCAACCGTTTTGCTAATATGATTGATGCTCCAAACACTTCACATATTGCTTGATGCCCAAGGCATACTCCTAAAATTGGTATTTTACCTTTCATTTGCTTTATAACATCTTCACAAACACCGGCATTTTTGGGATAGCCCGGACCCGGAGAAATTATAATATGTGTTGGCTTTGTTTTTTCAATTTCATCAACTGTCATTGCATCATTTCTGATCACTTTTATATCACTGCACATGCTACCTGCAAGCTGTACTAAGTTATATGAAAAACTGTCATAATTATCTATTAATAATATCATTCTCTTCCACCTCACTTGCTTTAATTATAGCCTCCATCACTGCTTTAGCTTTGTTTTCAGATTCTTCGTATTCATTTTGAGGAATGCTGTCTGCAACAATTCCACCGCCTGCTTGAACATAAACCTTACCATCTTTTTTTACTGCCATACGAATTGCTATGCAAGTATCCATATTTCCGGAAAAATCTATATATCCAATGGCACCCCCGTAAATTCCTCTAGGCTCTTTTTCAAGCTCTTCTATAATTTCACATGCTCTAATCTTTGGCGCTCCCGATAATGTTCCTGCCGGGAGGATTGCTTCTATTGCACCAAGTGCATCATGTTTATCACTGATTTTGCCTTCAACCTCTGAAGCAATGTGCATAATCTTTGAGTATTTGTGTATCATTATGTATTTAAGCACATTCACACTTGAAAATTCAGATATCTTTCCCACATCATTTCTTGCTAAATCAACTAACATATTATGTTCAGAAAGCTCCTTTTCATCTTCTAACAATTCTTTTTCCAACTCTTTGTCTTGTTCTTCATTTTTTCCTCTGGGCCTTGAACCTGCAACTGGGAAAGAAGAAAGCCGCCCATCATGCAGTTTCACCAATGTTTCCGGAGATGTGCTTATTAGCTGGACATCATCTGTTTGCATAAATACCATGTATGGAGATGGATTTGTTGTCCTTAATACACGATAAGCATTTAAAAGACTGCTTTTGTAATTTGTTTCAAATCTTCTGGATATAACGGCCTGAAAAATATCTCCCTTTGTTATATAATCTTTTGTTCTTTCTACAATTCTGCAATATTCTTCTTTTGATACATTGCAATTAAATTGGGGTTTTTCTTGTATATTTTCTATAGGCATTAAAGAGAAATCATTAATGAAATTAACAATATTATCAATATCATTTAAAGCTTCATTGTAGCTGTTTATTAAATCATCAGTGTTCATATTCACAACAATATTAATTTTTTGTTTTAAATGATCATAAACAATAACTTTATCAAACAACATTAAATCAAAATCATTAAAATTACTCTCTTTAAAATTTAAAACAGGCTCTGTATATCCAAACATTGAGTAAGAAAAATACCCCACAAACCCACCTGCAAAGGGAGGCATACCCTTTATCTTAGGTGATTTATATTTCTTTAAAAATGTTCTTATTACTTCCATCGGTTTTTTTGTGTAAATAATATTATTTTCTTTATCTTCATCCTCTATAGTGACGCGACCGCCTTTGCAGATAGCTTGAGCTATTGGATTAAATCCCAAAAATGAATACCTTCCCCATTTTTCGCCACCAACAACACTTTCAAAAAGATAATATTTTTGACTTATTTGAGATATTTTACGAAGCAATGTGATTGGAGTAATAATATCTGCGTATATCTCCTTACAAATTGGAATAATGTTGTATCCCTTGGAAAACATTTCAATTTCATTATAGCTTGGGGTTATAGTATTAAGCTTTAAATTTTCCATTTTAAAATCTCCTTTTATTTTTACTGTTTACTGTTTTAAAGTATAAAAAAAAGCTCTTGACCCTGTAATTTATACAGGGACAAAAGCTTTAAACTTCTGCGGTACCACCCAATTTGACATATTATTAAAATACGTCCGCTCATCTGCATACAATCATATGCACTCTACTGATAACGGACAGAGTTCCCGTAAGCTACTACTCCTATCTAATATTTAGATAGTTTCGGGCTTCCCTCACAAGTCCATTCAGAAAAATCTATGTTACCACATTCTCATCACCAGTGGTTTTCTGTATACATTTAACTTTTCTTACTCATCTTGTTCAACGGTTTTATATTTTATCAATCGTACATTAAAAAAAATTTTTTGTCAAGTATTTTTTTATTCTGAAATTTGGATTTTCTTGCATTTAACTCCACGTCACCCCAAGACCCTTTAAAAACCACTTCTAAATCGAATTTTGAAGCAATATAACTTATATATTTGTAGGGGATATTTTTTCTGTCAATCAAAAAGAACCGTCCCCTAAAACATAAAACATTTTTTTTCTGTCAATCAAAAAGAACCGTCCCCTAAAACATTTATTTATAACCCAAATATATCTGATATATCCTTTTCTGCAATTTCTCGTTTGCTTTTCTTACCGGCATTTTTGAGCATGTTCTCCAGCTTCTTTTCCACTGATTTTCTTACAAGCTCTTGACTATCTATATCTCTAAGCTCGAAGAAAAGCATTGGATTCGAATCTAATCTGGCACCTATTCCATACAAAACTGCTGCAACATGCTTGCACATACTTGCCCAATCATGACAACTGCAGTCAAAATGAATTTCTTTTGGTGATGGAAATAGACCATACTTTTTCTCTTTAAATAAAACCTCTAATTCTTTTGGAAATTTACCTTCAATTAATTGTTCCAAAGAATCGATACTATTATTGCATAATGTAGTAACATGTTCCCATTTTTCATTGTTTAAAGCATCAATTAAAATCTCAACATCATATGGCTTTGCCCTGCTGCCCTGAACTTTAGCCATTACTTTTCCTTTAGTAATCTTTAAGTCCAAAACCATGTTGTTACGAACATAGCTTTTTCCTCTTGAAATTCTGTTTTCATAATCTGCATAACTTTCAAGGTTTAAATTCCAGGCCTTTCCCCACCAGCTTTTTGCCAATGTCCTGCCTTCTATAATTACAGGTTCAATATCTGGATTTTTCTTTTTTAATTTTACAAGGGAACTATTTGCCTTTTCCTTTTTTTCTGCTGCCGATACATATTTGGGAAATCCACCATAGCTCATCACACATCACCACCTAAAGCAAATATTTTCATTAGTTCCTCGTTATTGTACTCTGTTATCCATTGCTCACCGGCTGAGGTTAGAATGTCTTTTGATAATTTCTGTTTTTGTTCAATCATAGCATCAATCTTTTCTTCAATTGTTCCTTTTGTTACAAATTTGTGCACCATTACATTCTTAGTCTGACCTATACGAAAGGCACGATCTGTTGCTTGATTTTCAACGGCTGGATTCCACCATCTGTCAAAATGAATTACATGATTGGCTGCAGTTAAATTAAGTCCTACTCCACCGGCCTTTAATGATAGCACCATATAAGGTATATATTGCTCACTATTAAACTCGTTCACCATTTCATTTCGCTTTTTTACAGGTGTACCACCGTGAAGTACAAATCCTTCTTTGAAAAATATGCCACTTAAAAAATCTGATATCGGTTCAGTCATCTCTTTGAATTGAGTAAATACAAGAACTTTTTCTCTTTTCTCATATATTGTTTCACATATTTCTCTTAATTTATCAAATTTTCCACTTTGTTCTGCTTTGTATTCTTCTCTGCCTAAATATTGATCTGGATGATTACAAATTTGCTTAAATTTCATTATACTTGATAGAACAAGACCCTTTCGCTCAATCCC
>JBASLQ010000568.1:0-2942 GCA_049656425.1 Sedimentibacter sp. | reverse complement strand
CCAATTAGGGTTGAAGAATCTGTATTTACATAAAATGAAATATCCCAACTTGGTCTGCCAAAAGCCATAGCCAAGTTTTGCGAAAGAACATTCTTTCCTGTAGCCTTTGGACCTACTAGAAGTAGATTTTCTCCACATATAAGTGCAGTTATAGCTTGCTCCCAAACATCATTTCCAAAGTAATAATATTTTGGATTTGGAATTCTGTAATTCATGTCCATATCTAATTTATAAAATTTTCTGAATTTATCTATTTCATTGATCAGGTTTTCGCTGATCCCTTCTTTTCTTAAAAAATCTAACATATATTATTTCCTCCATTTATAGATAATTTAGTGTAATTATAAATAATACAGCTCATACTAGAAGCTGTTTTATTATATAATATTTAGTTTAACACTCAACTTTTTCAATAGTAGTCTTCAACGTCTTCACTTTCAAAATCAACTTGGACTGTTACATGGTCTATTTCTTTTTCCATCATCAATTTTCTAACATTTTGTTTTATTGCAATAACTTCATTGCGTTCTATTTCATCATTTACAATCAAATTAATACTCAATAAATGTCTTTCGCCTTCCATCGACCAAATATGAGTGTGATAAGCAGCTACAGCGCCAGTTTTCTCTACAATCTCTTTCTCAATTTCTTTAATTGATAAGTTCTTTGGAACTCCTTGTAAAAAAATATTCAGTATTTCTTTTAAATTTTTCACCACATTATACAATACATATATAGTAATCAGAAGTGAAAAAATCGGGTCTAATACTGGTAAATCTAAAAACATTAGTACAACACTAATAATAAGAACGACTATCCATCCAAGCACATCTTCAATAAGATGCCATGAAACCACCTTCTCGTTTAAAGAAGTCCCTTTTTTTAATCTTAAAACAGCTGTTCCGTTTATCACTATTCCTAATATAGAAAATATCAACATTCCTTTTGGATTTACAGCTTCAGGTTGGATTATTCTAGGAATTGCTCTTGTTATAATAAGCACGGAGCCACTCAATAATACCACACTACTTATTAATGCTCCCAATAAAGAGAACCTGGCATAACCATAAGAAAACTTTTGATCTGGACCCTTTTCCGAATACTTTTCTAAGTACCATGAAACTCCCAATGATATTGAATCACCGAGATCATGCAATGCATCAGTCAAGATTGCCATACTGTTTGTCCATAGACCACCTACAATCTCAAAAATCGTAAATGTTAAATTCAATAAAAAAGCGACTTTTATATTTTCTTGTCTTTCATGATTATGCCCCATTTTTTTACAAACACCTTTCTTTTAACTTGTTTTTCCGCTTTATTATACTTTATTAGAAACAGATACATAACTATATCTCCAGTTAATTATATTAAAACCATAATTCTCATATATATACCTATAAAATAGGTAATTTTTCTTAACTTTATAAAGGTATTTTCTTGTTTCTTCAAACATCAAATCATTCATATCAATGTATTTTTTTCCTTCACTGTCCTCTCGAATCCACCTTCTAACATTTCCTTCTCCACCATTGTATGCAGCTAATGCCATATCCAAATTTTCGTAGTAATTCTTATATAACTTCGAAAAGTAATATGTTCCATACCTTATATTTATCTCTGGATCATAAAGTTTACCTTCCGTAAATCCTTGCTCTCCTAACAAATTTGATATATATTCACCTGTTTGTGGCATTATCTGCATGAGTCCAATAGCCCCTTTGTATGATTTAGCACTTGCATCAAAACCACTTTCAACCTTTATTATTGAATAAACAAGATAAGGATCAAGATTATATTTTTCTGCATAAGTTGTTACAATCTCTTGGTAATCCGTTGGAAAGAATTTTTTAAGTACATTTTTATAGTTCATTATAATTATTATAATCAACAATAAAGATATTACTTTTATGATCTTTTTTAGCATTTAACTCCCCTATGCATCTACTTCTTTAAATTAGGATATGGCAAATAACCTTTATTTAGTGCAAAATAAAATTCAATTAAAGATTTTTTACATTTAACGCTCTAAATGAATTTAAAACCGCAATTATAGTTACACCAACATCAGCAAAAATTGCTGCCCACATTGTGGTTATACCTAAAGCACTTAGAATAAGAACAATTACTTTTATTCCAATTGCTAATGTTATATTTTGATAAGCAATTTTTAATGTCTTTTTGGAAATTTTCATTGCTGTAGCAATCTTAGAAGGCTCATCAGTCATTATAACAACGTCAGCTGCTTCAATAGCTGCATCTGATCCTAAACCACCCATTGCTATTCCTATGTCTGCTCTTGCTAATACAGGTGCATCATTTATTCCATCTCCTACAAAAGCAAGTTTACCCTTCGTAGATTTTTGTGAGAATAATTCTTCTAACTTATCAACTTTATCTCCAGGCAACAATTCAGCATATACCTTATCAAGTCCAAGTTCTTTAGCAACTTTTGCACCTACACTTTTAGCATCACCTGTTAACATAACTGTTTGCCTAATGTTGGCAGCTTTCAATTCTTTAATTGCTTGTGCTGAATCTTCCTTTACTTCATCTGCTATAACAATATATCCGGAATATTTGTTATCAACTGCAACATGTACAACTGTTCCAACTAATTCAAATTCAAAGTGAGGGATATTATATTTTTTCATTAATTTAATGTTCCCAGCCAAAATATTTTTCCCATCAACTACTGCATTAACACCATGACCAGATATCTCTTCTACATTTGAAATTCTTCCATTATCAATTTCCTTACCATAAGCACGTTTTAAAGATAAGGATATTGGATGATTTGAATAACTTTCAGCATATGCTGTTAATTCCAATAATTCTTCTTTAGATATCCCTTCCGGCTGAATTTCTTGCACATTAAATACTCCCTTTGTTAATGTACCTGTTTTATCAAAAACAACAATTTCTGTTTTAGCTAATGCTTC
>JBASLQ010000567.1:0-1996 GCA_049656425.1 Sedimentibacter sp. | reverse complement strand
TACAAAAGCACAAAAAAACGACCCCAGTGTTATATACTTCATGGCTTCTTTGTTTTTTATAGCTTCTTTTAACTTGTCCCACCTTTTCATAAATATAAAAACTATAGTAAATCCAATAATACTGGATATTATGCGTATTTGAGTAGCTGCAAAGGGATTATAGTTTCCCATGCCTATCTTGCTAAGTATCAACCCTAATGATTGCCCAAGTGCACCAAAAGGCATAAACAATCCCCTTAATAGAATGAGAAAATTTAAAATTTTTACCTTCAGGATTTTTAACCAATACTACTAAGGAAATACCTAAAATTGTTATAGCCATCCCTATGAAATTTGAAAATGAAATCACTTCTCTCATAGTTACGAAACCTAAAAAAGCAGTGATTGGGGGTACTAGTGCCATAATAAGCATAGATATTCTTGAGCCAATTTCTAAATATGCCTGAAATAGGAACAAATCTCCAATAACAAACCCTACAAAGCCTGATGCACTAAGCCAAATCCATGCCTTTCCAGTTGCGTCCAAGGGTAGAAACATTCCTCTGGAAAAAGCTGTAAACAAACTAATTAATATAAATCCTACTATTAATCTTATATAATTTACAGACAAAGAACCTACTTTTTTCCCGGCTAATTCAAAAGAAATAGCAGTAATAGTCCAAAATATTGCTGTAATAAGTGCATATATTTCACCATAATGTGATTGAATCATCTTGTTTCCTCCATAATCAGGTAATTTTAAAATTAAAATACTATAATATGCATTCCTTATAAATTTAAAATTATTGTTGTGCTTACACCTTCTATTTACCACGACAACACTACTTAACTTTCTCGGATATTATATTACAAAATCTTAATATATCAACAAATAATTTAATATTAAAAGCAAATTCATAATAAGCTCTATAGTTGGAGTTCTCATTTATTTTGTAGGATGGATTTTATATTTTATGGGAATAGCGAATGCAATTGTTATTTTATTATTATGTGTTGCACCTTGTATTTCTTTTTTACTTTTTAAAGTTGATAGAAAAAATTGGATTGCAATGGTACCATCTGCAGCTGTTGCCATTGCTCTTCCAACAGCATTAAAAACTTTTTTTGACATAAGCGATGTAACTATTAAAGCAATTGCTATTGCATTAATTATAGCACTTACTATTTATAATTATTTCGGTGTTAAAAAGGCTTCTATGTTGCAAAATGTATCTATGGTTGCTAAATTAATTCCGATAGCATTAATAATGTTTGGAGCTTTGATTTTCGGTAAACAATCACCTGATTTAAGCCTTGTGCCAGCTGATGGCAGTGCCTTAACATTTAGCAGCATGATTGGTATGATTGCTTTCGCTACAGTAGCAACTCTATGGGCATATGAAGGATGGACAAATTTAAATACTGTAGCAGAAGAGATGAAAGACCCTAAAAAAAATCTACCGCTTTCTTTGGTTATTGCCATTGGTAGTATTATGGTGTTGTATACTTTGTTCAACTTCTCTATTTATAGAGTAATTCCTCATAATGAAATAGTAACTATGATTAATGATGGAAACTACTATCTTGGTACTGAAGTTGCAAAACGTATTTTTGGCAATATAGGTGGCACAATCGTTCTTGTTGGTATGATGATTTCTATGTTTGGCTGTTTAAATGGTATGATACTTACTTTCCCAAGAAGTTATTATGCAATGTCTGTTGAAGGGCACTTCTTTAAAGCTATAGGAAAGATGCATCCAAAGTACAAAATTCCACACGTATCTCTTATGGTACAATGCTTTATAGCTATTTGTCTTGTGCTGCTAAGAAAGTTAGATCAGTTGACATCTATGGGCCATTAATTGGTTTTGTTGTTCCTGCTATTGGATGCTTAGTTTATTTCTATTTTGATAAACAATTAAAAAAGAATGCTAATACGAAATAATTACTTTTATTAGATGACAATATACTAATAAATTAATTATTATCAAAAAATAATATGGAGAGAAAAATGATT
>JBASLQ010000566.1:0-8934 GCA_049656425.1 Sedimentibacter sp. | reverse complement strand
GAAAAAAGAAGACCAAGCGATATAGCAATAGATGGTAAAAAAATATCAGGTAGTGCTCAATCAATATAAGGCAATAGGGCTTTACATCACGGAACATTGCTCTTTGATGCAGATTTAACTATGCTTCAAGATTTATTAAAAACTACTGAAGGAAAAATTGAATCAAAGTCAGTGAAGTCAGTAAGAAGCATTGTTACTAATATAAAGGATAATCTTAAGAGTTCCGCAATAGATATAGATGACTTTCAAAAATTATTGGTTAATACAATGTTTGATAATAAAGTAGAAAAGTATGAAATTACGCAAAAAGAAATAGAAGCGGTAAAAGAACTTGTTGAAAATAAATATTCAAAATGGGAATGGAATTTTGGAGGTTCACCGGATTTCTGTTTTGAAAAGGAAAGTGAAATTCTCGGTAATACAATATATATAAAATTATATGTAAAAAAGGGTGTTATAACTGAATGTAATATCGTAGGAAACAACATTTTCCGGGACAAATTAGAAGAAAATATTATTGGCTCACGTTACAGCTATTTTAATATTTTAAACAAACTTGAAGAATTCAGTTTTCTTAAAAATGTGAAAAATATAAATTATGAGGAATTAGCTGATTGCTTTTTCTAACTAGGAGGTAATATGTTAAAATTAATTAAAATGCCAAAGCTTAGCGCTAATATGGAAAGTGGTTTATTGGTTACTTTATGCAAGCAGGTTGGTGATGATGTAAAAAAAGGCGATGTACTTTTTGAAGTTGAAACTGAAAAAGTTGTCAGTGAAGTTGAAAGTGAAGAAGATGGAAAATTAGTCAAATTGTATTATAAAGAAGGGGACAATGTACAAGTGGACGAAATAATAGCAGAAATAGAAACAGCATGAGGTGAAAAAATGGCTAGAAAATTACCAGAATGGCTTAAAGTAAATTATAATAAAGAAGCAGTTGATGAAGTCAGCCACTTAATGGCCAACTTAAAGCTTAATACAGTATGCAAAGAAGCAAATTGTCCTAATTTAGGTGAATGCTTCAAGAAAAAAACAGCAACATTTATGATTTTAGGAAGTGTCTGCACAAGAAACTGCAGGTTCTGCAATGTTTCAAATGGACATGCATCAGAAGTGGACCCGGATGAGCCAATTAATTTAGCACAGGCTGTAAAAAAACTTGGACTTTCTCATGTTGTTATTACCAGTGTTACAAGAGATGATTTGCCCGATGGGGGTGCTGCTCACTTTGCAAAGACTATAGAAGCAGTAAGAAATTTAAATCCAGATACAACAATAGAGGTTCTTATACCGGATTTAGAAGGTGTTCATGAAAATTTGGATATAGTTATAAATGCAAAACCAAATGTTATTAATCATAATGTTGAAACTGTTAAATACCTTTATAATGATGTACGTCCTCAAGCTGATTATGAAAGATCGCTTCATGTTCTTCAATATGTTAAGGAAAAAGATCCTAATATAATAACAAAGACGGGTATTATGGTTGGACTTGGTGAAACTGATGAGCAAGTATATGAAGTTATGGATGACTCACTAAAGGTTAATTGTGATATATTCACCATAGGCCAGTATCTTCGTCCATCAGAAAATCATATAGAACTTAAGGAATATGTAACACCGGAAAAATTCGCAGAATATAAAAAGGTAGGACAAGAAAAGGGTTTCAAATATATTGCCAGCGGTCCATTAGTAAGAAGTTCATATAAAGCAGAAGAAGCAATAAGCAATATAAGTAAGGAGAAGTAAATGCAACTCAATATTATTAACTTAGGTAAGATAGAATATGTTGAAGCTTTTAAAATACAAGAGGAAATTGTAAGATTAAGACAAGGTAAAACAATTACTGATACTCTGCTTTTATTAGAGCATTTGCCGGTTATTACAGTTGGAAGAAGCGGTGACAAAGAAAATATTATTGTACCACAAGAATTTCTTAAGGATAACAATGTAAATATTCACTATGTAAATCGTGGTGGAGATGTAACTTATCATGGATTAGGACAAATTGTAGGATATCCCATTATTGACCTTGCCAATCACGGCAAAGATTTAAAGCTATATGTAAATAAGTTAGAAGAAGTAATAATTAAACTATTAAAAGAAGAATTTAATATACATGCCTACAGAAAGGATATGAAATATACAGGAGTTTGGGTTGATGACAATAAAATTACTGCCATAGGTGTCTTAATTAAAAGATGGGTGACTATGCATGGCTTTGCATTTAATGTAAATACAAATCTTGACCATTTTAAATGGATAGTTCCATGCGGTATTCAAGATAAAGGTGTCACTTCATTAAAAACCTTATTAGGTAAAGAATTAGATTTAAATATTATGAACGAATTAATAATCAAATATTTTTGTGATGTTTTTGGATATGACGATATTAAAGAATGTAGCTTAGAAAGTATTTTGCCGGATAATATGAAAAATTTCTGACCTGTTCTTGCTATGGCAGCCGCACATTCAAACGGAATATACATAGCTGCTGCTGATAGAGTGGGAAGAGAGAGATATATGGTATTCCCAGGCAAAAGTTTAATCGTAAGAACAGCGGGTATTCCAATTGCCGGGCCGGCAGATGATACGGAGCAAATTATATATGGCGATTGTAATTTTGCGAAAGTAAGAGCCCATGGAACTACTAAATACAATTCAACAAAGAAAGACAGAAGATTAGACGTATATGATGAATTTTTGGGATATAATCCGTTAAGCTTTAGTTAAAAGTTTAAAAATATTTGAAATAGCTAATTCTGTTGGTATAAAAGATGCAAATTATTTTGGTAAGGTTTTTAAAAAACAAGTGGGTGTTACACCTCAACAATATCAAAAGAATAACAGAGACTAATGTTATTCTCTTGGCAATAGAATTAAATATTCAGATACGAAAAATTATAATTCAACAGAACCGGTTCTGAATGCTTCCATCATCTCACTTGTAAGGCTTATCTTCAGTTCTGCGGGCGGTATATCCTCTCTGTTCAACCACACACCTAAAGCCAGTTCGTCTTCCTGGAGCGTGATAGTATCATCGCCATCAAGTTCAGCAAAAAAACCTGCAAGAAGCGTATCAGTAAACGGCCAGGGCTGGCTCTTATAGAACTTAAGATTCTTCACCTTAAGGCCTACTTCTTCTTTTACTTCTCTGCGAACGGTCTGCTCCAGGCTTTCTCCTATCTCGGCAAAGCCGGCTATAAGGGCATAATTGTTATATGCTCGTCCTGCATACTTGGTCAAAAGCAGGCGTCTTCCATCATGAACAGCTACTATAACGCAGGGAGAAATAGTAGGATATGTCTGGAAACCGCAGGATTCGCAATAGAGCATCCGTTCCTTTTCTGAACGTTCCGTAGCCTTACCACATTTGCTACAAAAACGATGATTGTCATACCACCGATTCAGCTGCCATCCCACTGCACCTGCAAATGAACGCCAATATTTAGGTTCAGTCCTGAATCTGCCGGTAGTTACATAGGTCCATCCTTCTGCTGAATCAAGACCTTTTTCATCTGTCAAGTAGTAGTTAATGTCGCCTATAGTGAAAAGAAATTGGGCATCATCTATAATATGCGGATATTTTGCCTCAAAATCAGAAAATGAAGGATACCAGAGCTTATCTTTATCTTCTCCGACAAGTACTGTATCCCCTTCATATGAAAGAAACAAATCCTGTGGCTCTGCTTTTATGTTTTTAAAATTATTATCAAATATTCTTGGCTCTATATCTTGAATCATCATTTACCTCTTTAGTTTTTGATTTATTTAGTTGTTATTATACCATAATACCTAATTCTTGGAAATGAATTTAATGAAATATCTTCATGCCAGAAAACGGTAAAAATACGTTAGTACAAATTAAATATATTGAAAATATAAATTGACAATTAATTACTAATTAATTACTAAAATGCTATTCTATTATTGAAAAGCGTTCAAAATAAAAACGGCGTTCAACACAGGAGATAACATATATAAAAGAAGAGAAAGAGAAATAGAAACAATGAGGGAATTAATGATCTCTGCTGCCAGAGAAATTATTGCAAAAGAAGGGTTTGATAATCTGTCAATACGAAAGATTGCCAAGAAAATCGAATATTCACCCTCAATCATATACCATTACTTTAAGGATAAAGATGATATATTGAATTCCGTCATGAAAAGCGGCTACATGAAAATAGTCAATGCAGTTTCTAAATCAGACATAAATCACGACAATATTAAGAGGTTGGCAATGGAATTAAACAGTTAATAAATTATAAAATCCAGACCTATGGAAAAAAAGCTGCCTAAGATTAAAGAATGAGCGGCGTAATGACAGCCATGAACTTCCTGATGAATTTATAACTCTTATTAAAGAAAAGTTAGAAGAAGGCAATGTGACATTTTGTATGCTGCTAAAAATGAAGACATGAATCATGCAATTGTTTTAATGAATTGGATTGAAGAGAATTGCCAAAATCAAATCTGATTTATAAGGCTTAAAGTAAGGTAAATAAAAATTTACAAAATTTACATAGAATTTTACTTTAATATTACATTGTAATTACAATATAATTATATACTCATAAAAAACGGACTAAGGAGTTGAATTATGAGCATTAAAATATTTCTTAAAAAAGCAATAAGTTTGACAATTATTTCTGGCTTAATAATAAGCAGTATTCCATCATTTGCACTTGCTGAAGAAACAGAAAAAGTTATTTTGAATACAGATGCAATATGGAGCATTTCAGATGTGGGACAAGATTTAGGCACAGATTGGTTAAATGAAAACTATGACTATTCAAGCTGGAAAACAGGAAAAGCTCCTTTTGGATTCGGGGATGCCATTTCAGAAACAAATCCAAATGTTCCATTAGCAACAGAAGTCAGCTTTGGAGATGATGAAAATAACAAATACATGACAACTTATGCTAAAACAGAAATTAATGTTGATTCATTAAAAGATTTTGAAGCTTTGCAAGTTTATGTACATGCAGACGATGGAACGGTAGTTTATGTTAACGGACAAGAATTATTCAGAAAAGGAATTGATGAAAGTGTAATAGTAGACTACAATACACCTGCGAAATTTTCTTTAAAAGAAGAAAAATTTACAGTGCCGGTTGATTCTTTAAAAGAAGGAAAAAATGTAATATCAGCTGAAGTTCACCAAGATGGAGGAGACAGCTCAGACCTTTGGTTTGAAATGTCAATTGCGGCCTTAAAAGAAGCTCCTGAAATCATAGATTACTCACAGACTCCTATTCCTAACCCTAACGCTGAAATTGGAGAAGTATCAAGAGTTGTAGTTTCATTTAAGGGAGATATAGAAACATCAAAAGGATTTACTTGGTATACTACTCAAGCATCAGCAAACAGTGATTTGCAGATAATTGAAAAAACTAACAATGAAAATCCAAGTTTTGAAAATGCGTTAACTTTCAAGGGAAGTTTTCAAAGATCAACAAATGCACCTCAATTTGTAGTACATAAAGCGCAAGCTACAGGATTAAATAAAAACACTGAATATCAATTTAGAGTTGGAGATGCTGATTTAGGGTTATGGAGCAAAGTTGGTACATTTGAAACTGCAGATAAAGATGGCAAATTTACATTTATAAATCTTGCAGATTCGCAAGCAAAAAGCGAAACAGAAGCTGTATTATCATCAGAAACATTTGAAAAGGCATTTGAAACTGTAGAAGATGCACAGTTTATGATATTAAACGGTGATATAGTAGATTCCGGATCTAAAGAAGAACAATGGGGATGGGTATTAGATCATTCTGATGATACCTTATTAAATACAACTTTTGTTGCAGCAGCAGGTAACCATGAAGATGATCCCGAATCGTTTATTGAACATTTCAATATTGATACTCCGGCAGGTTCTTCAACAAAAACTGGAGCGTATTTTTCATTCGATTACGAAAATGCTCATTTCATAGTTTTAAACAACAATGAAGATTCAGAAGAGTTCAGAGATTTCACACCAGAACAAATTGAATGGCTAAAAGCCGATGTAAAAGCAGCAAAAGCAAACAACGGCATTGACTGGGTTATAGCAGTTACTCACAAAGGTCCATATACAACTTCAAACCATGCAACTGATGATGATATAATGAGTATAAACGGTGTTAGAGAAAAAGTAGCTCCGCTTTTTAGCGAACTTGGTATAGACCTAATTTTACAAGGACATGACCATATTTATGCACGTACATTGCCTATTAAAGATGGTGAAGCAACAGCTTATGATACAAAAATTAAAAATTATGATGGTCAACAAATTGAATATGCAGTAAATCCTGATGGAACAATATATTTAATTCCAAGCACTGCTGGGCCAAAAGTATATTACAAAAATGCAAAAATTGATCCAACATATTTTGATGTATTTGCAGTTGCAAATGAGCACAGCGCAGCAAAATATGGATCTGACCCAAGCGACCCTTCAAGACCGATTAGAAGTCAAATACAAAATTTTGTAGAATTTAGCATAGATGGTAAACAACTCACGGCTGTTTCTTATGAAATTGACCAAAGTATAAATAATGGTATACCATATGTTATAGATACTTTCGGTATTATAAAAAATGAAAGCTCAAAAGAAGTAAAAGAAAATCCAGTACAAAATAATCAAAACATAGAAAAGCCACAGGCATCTACACAGATAAAAACAGAAAGTATCAAATCTAATGCAAATGATCAAATAAAATATACAGTAATATCTGGTGATGTACTATGGAAAATTGCTGACAAATATGGTGTTACTTATCAGGATATTCAAAGGTTAAATGAAATTGGTAATCCTAATTTAATTTATCCAGGGCAGGTATTGGTTATACCTTCAAAATAATAAAAAAGACTTTAATTATAGTATTTTGAAATCCTTCAGATGAAGAATCTGAGGGATTTCTTCTGTTTGTGTGGTAAATAATTTTGCGGAAGAGAAGGCTGCGCTGTGTGACGTTTCCAAATCATGAAATAGATACATTTTACAAGTCATTGGAGAAAGCGGCACAGGCAAGGAGCTCTTTGTAAGAGCCATACATTCAAGTAGCTGCAGGCATAAAAATCCATTTATTGCCATAAACTGCGCTGCAATTCCTGAAATGCTTCTTGAGAGTGCTTGACGACAAAAAAGTAGACCGGGTTGGGAGTTCAAAGCTAGTAGATGTTGATATTCACATTATTGCAGCAACAAACAAAAATCTTGAAGAGATGGTTGAGAAGAAGGAATTCAGGCAGGACCTGTTTTATAGGCTCAATGTCATCCCATTTTTCATACCGCCGCTACGGGAGCGAAGAGAAGACATATTCATTGTGCAAGAAATTTCAAAGGGAAAGTGGAGTCAAATGCGCTCAGATAGACTGGTGGAGATTTGCAGCGGCAAACAGCGATGACATATTGCAATACAAGGGCCAAATGGCTCACGGACACGCTAGTGAGTGCGGAACATCAGTCATGTTTTGTTTAAGGCCTGACCTTGTAGATATGGAAAAGGCAGAAAAAGTTCCGCCAAAATCAGAATACAGCTCATTGAAAAATGCGTCAACAGAATAGTAAGTTTCATGGAATACGAATTTATTAAATAAAAGCTTTAAATTGATGACGAAAATCAATTTTTAGTAATGAATAAGAATAAAATAGGCGATGAAGCAACATTCATTTTGGATGACGAAGGAAGCAGTAAAAGAAATGCTTTCACAAATATTTTAGAGAAAATAAATATTGGAATATAGCCATATATAACGTATTGGACTACCCATGTCATTGGATATGGTTTTGGATAGGTAATTGGATAGTAAAAGAGCTGCCATAATCGACAGTTCTTTTTTTGACGGCAAAAAAACGGCAAAAATTTTGTTCTTGACGTTTCTATTTTGTACGATATTTCAATTCATGTACTTTAAAGATGCATTGTATTTTCAAGGCAGTTCTAAAATAATACTTTTTGAATTGAATTTGAAATACTTACTATTGAAATTTACTGGTCACAATATTATGTGTCGAAAATTTTAAAAAATAACGACATATAATAACATTGTATTCTTTATATTTAAGTAGTATAATCATATCAAGAAATACTTAGCTTTCGACTAGAATCGATATTATAGGTAATCAATACTTTAAAGAGGTGTATTATGTTAGATAAATTAGTACCATATAATGAAATTCCTCTTATATCTTCAACTCAGATTGAAGATACAAAGAGCCTTCAAAAACTAGCAGAGGATACTCGAGTTGCAATTGAACTATTAAATTACGCCGTAGGGACATTGCCTTCACCTAATATTTTGTTGGACACCTTATCATTGCAGGAAGCAAAAGTAAGCAGTAATGTGGAAAATATAGTTACCACTAATGATGATTTGTATATTGGAGCAATTTTTGATAGTTATACAGCAGAAGCAAAAGAAGTTACAAACTATAAAGATGCTTTATTTATTGGCTTTAATAAGTTAAAGAATAAAGGTATAATTTCTCTTAGTGACATCGAAGAAATTAACAGACCTGTAAATAAAAAAATGCATCAAATACGAACAAATTTACCAAACTTTCAAAGTGACTTAACAAGGATAGCAAATAAAAAAGCAAATGGCGAAATTGAAATTCTATATACACCACCGCATGGAAAAGAATTACTGCAAAAATTGCTTATTGACATGCTTGACTTTGTATACGATGATGAAGCATATTTAACTCACCCGCTTATAAAAATAGCACTTGCACATTATCAATTTGAAAGTATTCATCCATTTAGAGATGGCAATGGAAGAACAGGCCGAATATTAAATATTCTTTTTCTTTGTCAGAAAGAATATTTGTCATACCCTATATTATATGCAAGTTCCTATATTATTAAAAATAAAAATGAGTATTACAGCTTGTTTCAGGAATGTAAGGAAACACAAAATTATACAGATGTTATTGAATAT
>JBASLQ010000565.1:0-2763 GCA_049656425.1 Sedimentibacter sp. | reverse complement strand
CATAATTTAAGGCATAAGCACTTTTTGTTTCATTAATACTTCCTAAAAAAGAAATTTTACTGCCATCTTCATATGTAATAACTCCTGCTTTTCCATGCATCAATCCATAAATTTCATCAGGAATAACTTTTATTTCAAGCTTTTGAGATGTTAATAAATTATATAATTTTTTTAGTCTTATTGTTGCAGCTTCACTTGTATACTTTTCTTCAGGAGTAAATTCGCCCCATTCCTGTTTCATCTTTAAATTAGCATATGATGCTGTTTTAACATCCTCTGATTTCAAATTTGAATTACATATTAATCTTGCCTTGCCGGATAAGTTTTCTATACTTTCTCCGGCAATTTCAAGAATAGATGAACAAAAATAACCAGCTATCCTATCATAGCTTACGGCATTTTTTAATTTTTCATTAAGGTAAGTCTCATTAAGATTATTCCTTCTTGACGAATATCTGTTTATCATATGTTCACCTCAAAATTAAATATGATCATTATCAACTAATACATATAAGTGGTCTGCCATTTCTGCGCATTCTGACCAGTATGGCATATTGTCTATATCCTTAGTATCCTTGATAAATAATAACAATTGCTTTATCATATCCCTGCTGTTCCAATAATCTGCAACTTGATCTTTTATATAAAATAATCCCTTTTCTGGAATTCCTTCCTCTTTTATTGGAATGTAGATGGCTGCTAAAACTATACGTAATATAGATTTCTCAAAATCAGGGTTCTCGTTGATTGTCCTCATAGCAAATTCTGTAGCAGTTTTTAATCTCGCTGTGTTTGCTTTTTCATTTGCCATTAGCTGTTTATATGAACTGATAGAAAATCCTCTGGCATACTCTTGGTATGTGGAAATTTGATAATCATTATGCTTCTCAGCTTCTAAGCCCTTAATATAAAATCTTTCAACAGGCGTTAAGTTTTTCCATAAATATTTATCAAATTCACTGGGTATAATGCAATCATATGCAATTCTTTTTGCATTTTCAATAATATTTACAACCTGTGATTTTTCCGGAGAATTAATTGCTAAATTTAGTTCATAATCCAAATCTAATTCTCCAATCTTTTTATATGATGTTAATACCTTAAGGGATGCAGCATAAGCAGCAAGCACATAATCAGGGTCAGAAAAATTTGGTTCCTCCTTATCTTCTAAATCCTGCATTGACCCTATTTGAGCTTTAACTACTGATTTTATATCTCCGTTAATTTCATCTAAATATGCCGTTGAATTACCTGTTTGTTTTTTTAATACTAACAAAACAGTTCCTTTAACATAATTACCATCTTTAAGTCCACTTGCTTCAGTTTCAGTTGCAATATTCCATGCAGCAGTTACTTTTAATCCTGACTTCCACATAATTAATGCAAGTTGTGCCCAGACAGCGGGGTCTGAATGAGTAAACATTACTATTTGTATACCATTATCATGCATGTGTTTTGTAAGGTTAGAATATATATCAATCATATTTTGAGAAAAGTGTTCATCACCCTTAACAGCAAGAATTCTTTTGCTGTTAGTATACCAGTCTGGAAATGCCTGATGAATTAACTTCTTGTTCCAAGCGAGAAAATATTCAGATAACTCATGATAATTAACTGCATCAGCATATGGTGGGTCTGTTATCCATAACTGACATATTTCATTTACTTCCCTTGCTTCCATAAGATTTACTTTTGTTTTTATATTTGTTTTATAATTGTTAATATCAAAAAACCAAGATGTTTTTAAACCTATTAAACTTCTTGTTCCCCAATTCATCATAGTGTTATATGCTTGATTGTAAAATGTTTGTTCAGATTTTTCATTGCCACTTCCTGAATTCCATCTGCTTAATCTCGAATTCCAATCAATACATTTATTTAATCCTAATATCCCCACCATTTTTAATATTCTATTACTTTCTTGATTAATAACTTTAGTTAATTTACTTAATAATAATAATTGTCTTGCATTAAACAAATGATTCCAGTGAGTCCAACCTCTCGTTCTAATGACCTCATCTGTTTTCATTCCACTTTCTATTTCCATACTTGGCACTAAACCTTGCTCTTGCCAAGATACAATATTTTCTTTTACTATTTGTTTTACCTTACTTTCATTTTCTAAGTCTCTTTCATTGGGATGTCTGTAATACCTTGTTCCATCTTCTCTTTCATACTTAATTGCATACAATCTTTCCGAAAAAATATCATCATCTCTAAAATCAAATTCAGATTTTTCCCACAGCCTAAGCCCATAGATAGTGTTCCCATTCTCATCTACTCTGTCTTTTCTAAGTGATGAAATTGGGGTAGTCTTACCGCATGATGGACAAATTAATCCACTTTTTCCTACAGTTCCGCTTTTTTCTGCTTCCAGCATTTCAGCAGCGTTAGCTCCCATTTTTACAATGATATTATACCCATGTTCATTTTCCACTAATTTTGCTATAGTCTTTGTCCCTTTACCAATAACCCAACTAGGAGCTAATGGTACTTTCTTTCCGCATTCAGGACAATGAGCTTCAACACAGTATATGTATGAAACAGCTCTATCTCCATGCTCATTATGTTCAATCCCTAATTCTGTAATTTCTTTATCAACCTCATTAAAAACATCTTTTTGAAACTTCTTTATTTCTTCTAATTCTTCATCGTTTGCGCCTAATATGTTAATGCTCGCCCATGTTAAAAGACCTGCAACAGGATTTAAATCGCTGGCATAAGTATCGCATCCCATTCTTGATGCTTCAAAAGGAATACTGC
>JBASLQ010000564.1:0-5932 GCA_049656425.1 Sedimentibacter sp. | reverse complement strand
AAATTGAACTGTAACATCCATAACTTTGGATATTATACCTTCTATATTGCATGCAATTTGAGAAGGGTATGTATTGACAATTTCTACACCATTTTGACCAGTAATTTCAACTTTCGCATTAGTGATTCCTTCCCCATACCCTAAAACATCAATATACGCAGAAAAATCACTCTTACTAATTTTATCTAATTGCTCGCCGTAGCCTTTTACTTTTACATTTACTGTTATATTATCTTTGTCAGTATTCATCATAGCAAAATTTGAATTTTCCAAAGCATCTAAGTTTCTTATGGTAACCGGAATATTTGTATAATTATTTTCATACAATGGATTTGTTTCAACCATTATTACCATCCACAGAATTACAGATACAACAAGACAAGTAATTTGAATCACTAATTTATCGTTTTTTATCTTCATTACGGTTTCTCCATTTATCAATTAAATTTACTTTGTCATTATCCATATAAATACCAGCAAGCAAATTCTGCAATTCTTCTATCTGAATATTTCTGTAAAGTCTTCCTTCAACCGCATATGAAATATAGCCTGTTTCTTCTGAAACAATCAATGCAATAGCATCAGACCTTTCAGTCATCCCAATAGCTGCTCTGTGTCTGGTGCCTATGTCTTTGCTTAAAAGGTTATTTTCGGTTAATGGCAAAAAGCATCCTGCTGCCCTTATGGTATAATCCTTGATTATAACAGCGCCGTCATGAAGTGGTGTGTTAGGAATGAATATATTAATTAACAAGCCGCTTGAAATATTTGCATTCAGCTTTGTTCCGCTGTCTGTAATATCAGTCAATCCAATCTTTTGTTCAAATATCATTAGTGCTCCAATTTTTTGTCTTGCTAATGATGACGTGGCAGATACTATTTCCTTAATAACTTGTTCAGATGTTTGAGTGTTTTTTTCATAGCTTGACAAAGAGAAAGACGTTCTTCCAATATATTCAAGCGCTTTTCTTATTTCCGGCTGGAATACTACTACCAATGCAATAACACCAACCTGAAATGTGTGGTCTAAAATATATTTAACCATATGCAGCTGAAATATTTGTGATATTGGTATTAATGCAACTAAAAGAACAATACCTTTTACAAGCTGCTTTGCTCTCATATCACGTATTAATAAATATCCATGATACAATACATAGTAAACAAGACCAATATCAACTATGCTGTTTAATCCAATGTTTGAAAAAATTAACTTTATCTGATCCATGCCACCACTTCCCCAAAATTTCTGCTAATTACTTTATTTTACTACTCACCATTCATTTGTGCCATTGTATCATTGTATGATTTATTCATTCTTGCTTTTGAATTTTCATCTAATTCATTGCTTTCTACATAATCCATAATAGGAACTACTATATGCTCGATTCTCCCGTCTTCAGTTGTCCCCTTATAAACCCACAATGGTATGTAATCGATATTTTTAATGGAAACTTCACCTGTTTCACCCTTTTTTTCTATTTCAATGTCGATTATAACACCATCTTCAGTATATTTTGATAGTGATTCTGTCATGCCGTAAGGCACTAAAGTTTCAACCCTTTGATTTGATAAAAAATTTCCCATAGAATAAGCTACAAACTTTATTTTCCCATCATATTCCAAAGTTTCAGTCGGTTGTATAACATGAGGATGACTTCCTAATATTATATCAACTCCTTCTTTAAACAGCATATCTGCTAAATCTTCCTGTTTCTGTGTTTGTATTCTTGCATATTCATTTCCCCAATGAAGGTACGCTATTACTACATCTGCATTTTGTCCTTTAGCATAAGCAATGTCTTCTTTTAATTTTGTTTCATCTATTATATTTATCATTGTACTTAAATCTTCCTGCGATAAAAGTGAATCAAGGCCATTTACCATTTCAGTGTAAGATAAAAATGCAATTTTAATTCCTTTTACTTCTTTTATTAAAACTCTGTTATCAGGTTTTTCAACATAAGTGCCTATACTGTCCATACCCCTTAATTTAATTTGTTCAATAGTTCTGATAATTCCTGCTTTTCTGGTATCAAGACTGTGGTTGTTTGCTGTAGATAATACATCAAATCCGGCGTCTTTAATTGCATCTAAAACTTCATCAGGTGCATTGAACAAAGGATAACCTTGATAAGCATAAACTTCATTTCCTGCAGTTGTTCCTTCAAAATTAGCTATAGCTAAGTCCGCTTCTTGAAACAAACTTTTTACTGCTTTAAAACTGTTTGTAAAATCATATGTTCCTGTTGAGGAGTTATATGCTCCATCAATTTGTGACGGATGAAACATAATATCTCCAGTCGCTTTTATATTTATGGTAACATCTGGTATGTTTTCAGGTTCCTGTTCTGGCTCTTGTTCAGGCTTTTGCTGTTCTTCATTTGACGGAATATTGTCTTCAGGAACTTTTTCATCATTTGCAATTCCTTTTACTGCAAAAGTAGCAGCCATTATGCCAATTATTACTATTAAACCCAATAAAGATGCACGTAGTCTTTTTTTTCTTAGTCTAGTTTTTCTATTCATTTATTACCTCTTGAATTTTATTTCATACTTTAATTTTAACTTAGTGTGAAAGATTTTGCAATAAGTTAATTATTAATAAACACTTAATTTTAACCACATGTACATTAATTATTTCTTGGTTTTATTAAAGCTTCCCTTCCAAAACCAATTAAATCATATCTGTTTTCTTTTATTAAAGCTTTTAAAACTAAGTCGTAGTTTTCTCTTTTGTTGTATTGAAGCAATGCTCTTTGCATTTGTCTTTCTTCTTTATCCTTGGGAACATAAACATCTTCGCCCGTTAAAGGGTTGAATCCGGTATAATACATACAGGTTGACATAGTTCCGGGTGTTGGATAGAAATCCTGCACTTGCTCAGGAATATGCCCCATTTCTTTAATATACTCAGCTAGTTCAATGGCATCCCTTAAACGAGAACCAGGGTGTGATGAAATAAAATAAGGTACAATATACTGTTCTTTATTTATTTTCTTGCTGGTTTCATTAAATTTTTTTACAAATTTGTTGTAGGTTGTTATAGAAGGCTTACCCATCAACTTTAAAACTGATTCAGAAACATGCTCCGGAGCCGTTCTTAACTGTCCGCTGACATGATATTTACACAGTTCTTCTATAAAATCATCATTATTATCATATATCGCATAATCATATCTTATACCTGATCTTATAAAAACTTTTTTAATTCCTTCTACTTTTCTAATTTTTCTTAACAGTTCCAAATAATCCTTGTGGTCAATTTGAAGATTTTTGCACTTTTGAGGTGTAAGACATTCTTTGTCTATGCACGCCCCGTATTTTTCCTGCTTTTTGCATGCTTTCATTCTGAAGTTAGCTGTAGGTCCTCCAACGTCATGAATGTAACCTTTAAATTCCTTGTCATTTTTCATTTTTTCAACTTCACTTAATATTGATTCATGACTTCTTGCTTGAATTACTCTGCCTTGATGAAAATTAAGAGAGCAAAAATTACATCCTCCGAAGCAGCCTCTTACACTGGTAATGCTGAATTTTATTTCATTTAATGCAGGTATGCCTCCAGAATTTTTATAAACAGGATGATAATCCATCATATAATCCAAGTCGTATACATCATCAAGCTCTTCCATTGTCAAAGTATCCATTGGAGGATTTTGCACTACATAAACAGTGTCATATTGTTCAACAAGTGTCTTGCCTGATTTAGAATCTGTATTTTGATATTGAATTTTAAAACTTTCTCCGTATTTTTGTTTAGAAGTTGAAACTTCAGCATAAGAAGGAAGGATTACCGGCTCAAACGGGCGTTCCTGATCTTTTGTTTTATAAACAGTTCCGTTTATAAATGTAAATTCTTCTATTGGAAGTCCGGAATCAAGAGCTTCTGCTATTTGTATTATTGCTTTTTCTCCCATTCCGTAAACTAACAAATCTGCACCCGAATCAAGCAATACCGACCTTCTTACACTGTCACTCCAGTAGTCGTAATGGCTTAATCTTCTTAAACTTGCTTCAATTCCGCCGATTATTATTGGAATATGCTTATAAGCTTCTCTGATTTTGTTTGAATAAACAGTTACTGCCCTGTCTGGTCTTAAATTTGCTTTTCCCCCAGGGGAGTAAGAATCAGTACTTCTTTTCTTCTTAAATGTTGTGTAATGATTTACCATTGAATCTATATTTCCTGAGTTCACAAGAAATCCCAGCCTTGGTTCTCCTAAAATTTTAAAAGAACTTGCATCCTTCCAGTCCGGTTGAGCAATTATACCAACTTTATAACCATATCGCTCTAAAAGTCTCGATAAAATTGCTGCACCAAAAGATGAATGATCCACATAAGCGTCTCCTGTTACAAAAACAAAATCGCATTGATCCCATCCTTTTTTTTTCATATCATCTATATTTACAGGTAAAAAATCCATTTTTCCTCCATAATGTTAACTTACTTATCTTAATTATACCATTATTCCATAAATTAAAACAATATAAATATAGCACAATACTTCTACTATTATTATCGGAAAAAACAAAAAAATAAATAGGAGAATATATTCTCCTATTTAAATATTTTTATTTTGTTAATTATGTATATTATATAATTACTTCAACTGCATCACCGTTTGTAAGTCCGGCAGCATTTCCTTCTTCAACATCAAGGTGCATATCTAATGCATATTCATCATTAACTCTTATTAATACATTTTCAAAAATCAATCCTCTTGGACCGCCAACCTTTACAGATACAATATCTTTGTCTTTAAGTCCATATTTAGCTGCATCTGACGTATGCATATGAATATGTCTCGAAGCTGCAATTACACCTTTTCCCAATTCTACTTCTCCGCAAGGGCCAACAAGTTTAACTCCCGGTGTTCCTTCAGTCTTTCCAGAATCTCTTACTGGAACTTCTGATAATCCTAAAGTAAATCCATCAGAAAGTGAAATTTCCACTTGTGTTTCTTTTCTTTCAGGTCCAAGGATTCTTACACCTTTAATAGTCCTTTTTGGTCCAACTAAATCAACTTTTTCATCACATGCAAACTGTCCTGGTTGGCTTAAATCCTTTAGAGGTGTTAATTCATGACCTTCTCCAAATAATATATTTATATGTTCCTTGCTTAAATGAACATGTTTGTTTGATAGGCCTACAGTTACTTGAAAACTCATATTACCCTCCGTAAATTAATATTTTCTAGGAAAATTATAATATACAACGACAATAATATCAACTGCTAAATTGACTTTTTTGTAATTAATTCAAATATTTAACCTTTTGTATCGTTTTCATATTTTTTATACCATAAAAAATATGCAGAACTTACAGCTGTCAATGTGATGAAATAATAAAATATATATTTGGTAATAAAGTTATCCGGCATTAGTTTTGATAAAATATAGAAAAGAATCGCCGCCAATGCATATACAAATGTCTTCTTATTTTCAAATACATTGTTTTTAACTTTTGTTTTATTGTCTGTCACACTTTTTCCATCTAGTATTTTATTATAAAAATGTTCGTTATCAGGTAAAATATTATATTTCTCCATTAATTTCAAAAGACCATCTAAGTCAATTAAAGTAATTTCAAGTTTATCTTTGAACTTTTCAAGAAGAATATTTGCATCCTCACTTAAACTGCTTGTATAAACCAATAATCCCTTTCTTATGTTGTTTTGGCTCATATATGAAATCATGCTTCTTAAATCTAATTTTTCCACTTCAATTTCTTCATCCAGTTTGAATATTTTAATGCAATAAATAATGCCTTTGTTTCCAGCTAAATACATGTGTCTGCCTTTATTTACAAAATTATTCCATCCTTCTTTTTCAAACAAGTAACCTGCAAGCATTTCAAAATCAGCGTGATTTATTTCATTTATTTTCTTTTTGAAATATTCCTTTTTTATTCGTAATATTAACTTTTCTT
>JBASLQ010000563.1:0-1708 GCA_049656425.1 Sedimentibacter sp. | reverse complement strand
ATGAAGTATTAAGTAGCGGAAATATGGCTGAAAATCAATATGAAGTATATGAGAATGCCATTGTTGTAGAATACTATTTTCCTGGTTTTAATCCTGATTTTGGAGGAGCAGATTGGAAAAGCCTTCGATTAGTGTTTGAAGAGTATGAAGGTGCTTGGAAATTGGTAGGTATTATTCATAATCAGTGGACAATATGACATGACATTTGCAATTATATTGTCCAAAGCTATTTGTTCAAGAATTTTTTGCTGTTTTGTATTTTTGATAAAGAATATCTTTTAAAACCAAACTCATTTTTGCAATCATCATACAACTTAGATATTTTTTCACAATAATCATATATTATAAAAATAATAATGTGTAGAGGTGGTTTTTGATGAAATTAAAAAGAATTGTTGCGGTATTATTAACAATGCTGCTTGTTGTTTTCATGAGTTCTAATTTTAAAAATATCAAAGGTGCTGTTCCCACAGCTGCCAAATCATCAATAAGGCTTCCTGTAATAATGTACCATAAAGTGCTGAAGGATAAGGACAGTTTAGGCAAGTATACAATTTCGCCCAGTGAATTGGAAAATGATTTAATTTATTTGAAAGAAGAGGGATACACAACTGTTACGGTGGAGGATTTAGTTGCTTTCGTATACAATGGCATAAACCTTCCTGAAAAGCCTATAATGCTTACTTTTGATGACGGATATTTCAGTTATTATACTTATGTGTTGCCACTTTTAGAGAAATATGAAATTAAAGCTGTAATGTCCATAATCGGAGAATATGTCGATGTTAGCTCAGAAGATTCAAATCCAAATCCTTATTTAAATTGGACACAAGTTATTGAACTTTCAGGATCTCCTTATGTAGAAATACAAAACCATACATATGCAATGCATAAAATAGCTGAACGAAAAGGCTGCACCATAGCAACTGGAGAATCCTATGATGAATATAAAAAAGTAATTTTAAATGATGTAGGATATCTACAGCTCTTAATTAAGGGGAAAACCGGGTACACTCCAAGAGCATTTACATACCCATTTGGCTTTACCTGCAAGGAAAGCAAAGAGATACTTAAAGAGATGGGATTTCTGGTTTCTCTTTCAAGTAATTACGGCGTAAATATTCTCACCGGCAACGAAGAAGAACTTTATGAATTAAAAAGAATCAATCGCCCGTCAGGCATAAATCGCAATGAATTTTTCAATCTTATTGAAGAAGTAAATTAAAATTTAACCTTAGCAAATTACAGATAAAAGTCAAACATTTTCATGGAAATTAATTTGTGACGGTTGTATAATGGAAGTAACAAATAATCTAGTGTGAATGGCTGACATATATTATATTTATGTTAAGTTTATATATGGGAGGATTATATGATATATATAAAAGAAATGAAAAAATCAATGAAACTTATATTTTTTTGTTGTATTGGAACTACATTTGGAACATTTTTGGTACAATACTTAATGTTAGGAAAAATTATAAACATAGGAGTTATTGCATTTGGTCAAGTTTTAGCGTTCATTGTATTGACTGCAATATTTACGCTTATAGAAATAAAAAAAACTAATAAAAGTAATGATGCGAAAAATGCAGGAAAAAACATTGTTATGGGTTAGAATAATTTGTCTTTGTACTTCAAAATATTAAAATTTTGGAACTATGTGAATAAAAAGGAACGTTTTGTCTATAATATTATAGATAGGAGG
>JBASLQ010000562.1:0-2564 GCA_049656425.1 Sedimentibacter sp. | reverse complement strand
ACACAAGGGACGGTTCTTTTTGTTTGTTGTTTTTCTAATTTAATTTGTTTATGTACAACTTGAATTCCCGATAGAATTGTAACTAGGTCACAATTCTATCGAAAAAGCTTCCATGATAATACGTTGTTTTTTTGTTATTTCGCTTATAATCGAACCATATCTACACGAATAGGTAATTTTAGTGAGGGTATCCATTTCTTCAAGTAATTCTCTAACGGTATAGTTATCAAGTTCTTTTTTACTTCTTATTTTTTCTCGTATGCCACTGATCAATATGAGTGCTAAAAACTGAACAAATAACCTGCCGTCCATTGTCTGAGAGTTTTGCACTCTAAGGCGTTTCATATCTAACTGATTTTTTAAATCATCAAAGCTTTTTTCAACAACATCTTTGTTCCTGTATATTAGAAGAGCTTCGACAGCATCTTTTGTAGAATTACTGAGAAGTGTAAAAAAACCAGAGTAACGATTTCTGTGCTTTTGTATTGCATCATTGTTGTATTGTATTTTGCAACCACGTTTTGGTGTCTCCTTAATTATGAAATAACGTTGGTAATACTCTTCATGGCTCTTTATAATTTGCCCACTTTCCAATTCTTCTTTATATGTCAACAGTTCTTCTGTGAATTTGTCAAATGCAGCTGATGCTGCATAAGAGTTATAATACACGTGAACATATGTCCTTTTACGGCTGTCACCCCATGGATATAGCTTGGTCTTAACATAAAGAGTATCTCCATCTATTTTTCGGTAATTGTCTGGCATTTCTATTTCTTCATAAAATTCATCGATAATACTTTCTACCCACTTTCTTTGAATAGGAACCCCTATCGTAAACTTATGCTTGTATTCAAGGAGCTCATCAATATTTGTTTTACTGTAAAACCCTCTGTCCATAACCATATGAAACTGAGAAGTATTTAGATAGTCTAATGTTTTGATAAAGTTCTTTAGTGTGCTTACATCTGGAATGCTGCCAGGCATCCTTTTATAACAAACCGGCAGTCTGCTATTTTGACCCAAAAGCATGGCGAGATTAATCTGAGGTAATTTCTCGCCATCCCTGTTATAACCATACTTTACATATTCATTTAATTCCGAATAAGAAGATATGGAGGTAATATCATAACAAAGATAATCATTCTCGGATATTTTTTCACACCATCTGTAGAAAAATGTTTGCCTTTCATCCTCTGACTGATTCTTTAACAATTCACTTATTCTTTGGCTAGTAAGTATGCTGTTAAGTGGGCTGGCATGACCTTTGCACCATGACTCGCAATGGCTTAAAGCATCCCCCTTGGCAACAAGAAAATATGCCATGGTGAGTAAATGCAAAAATGTCTCAGGAGCACACTTTTTAAGGACTTTATCTAGCCCAAGTTCTTTTGTAATTTGATCAAGAATAATAGAGGGCCCAACAATCTGGACACATGCCGTAACTTCAGGATCTCTGATTGCAGCCTGCGAATCATCCAACCGTTTTGAAGGCACGAATGCTCCGGTATCTTTATCAATCTTCCCGATGCAAACTTGCTTGTTTGCTGGTCGCTTCTTTTCTTTATCCCAAAAAGACACTGCTTCATAAACATATGTAGTTCCTGTTTTTTTATCATAATGATTTACTCTATATGCCATATCGCACCTCCATCATACCTATAATTATAACTATGTTTTGGCAAAAAGTCAAGCTCTAAATGCTTCTTAGAGCCTGATTTTACAAGGTTTCATTCATTTCATAGTTACATTATTTAGGGAATTGAGGTTAACAAAGAATTTTTGCTCTTTTGTAAAAAAAAGCTTTTTTTGCCGCAAAAGAAATGGTATAATAAAAAAGAAAAAAATATAAAAAGGAAATACAACTAATGGGATCTAATTACGGACAAGGATTATACAGAGAATATGAATTGCTACTTACGGAAAATGAAGAAATAAAAGCAAAGAACGAATTACTTTTAAAAGAGCATGATCTGTTGCAGAAGGAAATAGAATTAAGAAAAAAATTAGAAGCCGAAGTCACTGAAAAAGCTGAAGAAATTGAGACTCTGAAAAAAGAAATCCTGCGCCTAAATGGGTACATAAATATAGACGGAACAAATAGCGGAATACGAGCAAGTAAAACACCAATTTCAAAGAAAAAGGTAATTCCGAATTCAAGGCAAAAGACTGAAAGGAAAAAAGGAGGACAAGCAGGACATCCCAAGAGTAAACTAAAGTCTTTTAAAGATGAAGAAGTAACGCAAACACAGATTCATGAATCTAAGGAATGCCCTGTATGCGGCGAAAAAGAAATAAAAGAAACCGATGAAAATATAACGTATCTTCTGGACCCAAAATGGCTGTATACCTTACATTTAGAGGGATACAGCCATTTTTACATGTAAAGTATAGCCATACATTTGCATATTATAGTATTGCAATATAACGTTTTATATATTATAATATAGATATACATATTTCAGGAGGCGCGCTATGAAGCAAAATGCACAACGAGTTCATTTGGAAATTCAGACCCACAGGAAAAATCCTCGTGGACTTATTCGCACATCTGTCCGTAAAGATGG
>JBASLQ010000561.1:0-1540 GCA_049656425.1 Sedimentibacter sp. | reverse complement strand
CGGTTAAAGTTACCTACGATACAGGAGGCAATTATTATCCTGCTTCAAATGTTGCTCAGTCAGGAACCAAAGGCTTGACGCTTTATTTTACCACAGAAAATGCAGACACTTTAATTCCTGTAACCAGATTTGTTGTAGAAGACAAGTCAATAACAAGAATAGCAATAGAGCAATTGCAAAATGGTCCGTTGAACAGCGGTATGAAAACTTTAATTGGAGATGTCACCAACACTACATATAATAACGGAAAAGTTGTTATTGATATTCCAAGTTCTTATGTTAATTACAACAATGGCAGCACAGAAGGAACATTATCCCATGATGCATTTGCAAAAACAATTTTTGCAGTTGACAGATACTGGCCTATATACAGCTTGACATTTACCGTTGACAGAAACAAAGTAGATACTTATTTTCATGGACTTTCCAGTGAAGAAATAAATGCTTTGCCTAATAATGAAAAAGATTACTTGTTATACTTGGCTTATAAAATTGATGACAGATATTATTTATTTGATTATAAAATCTATCCAGAACAAGCTGGCATCAAATCAGATGACGCAATTGAAATAAAAGCTCAAAAAATGTTTGATACATACAGTGATACCGATATTCCATACGGAATAAATCCAGTACCTGAAAATATTGTGCTTAAAAGCGCAAGCACACAAGGCAGCATGCTCATATTAGATTTTAATGAAAATTTATTAACTGCTTATACCAATAAAAATGATTTAAAACATATGATGATTGATTCTTTCATTTATACATTTTCATCCATTCCTGGTGTAGAAAGTATTAAGATAACTGTAAACGGCGATAGTTTAATTGATTTTGTAGATGGAACAGATTTGACAGGAGAATTATATCCTCCTCAATTTATCAATCCGGAAGTTGTACAAGAAACCAATGACTAGAAAGGAGATAAAATGAACGGCTTTAGAAACTTTATGATGGGAAGATACGGAACCGATCAACTTACATTAGCATTATTAATTTCAGGCATGATGTTTACATTTATAGGTAATGCCTTTGAATTGAATTTTTTAACTACTATTACATATGTAATATTTTTAGCTTGCATATATAGAACAATGTCAAAAAATATATCAGCAAGACAAAAAGAAAACTATAAATTCCTTAAATACTGGAATCCAGTAATGGCATGGTCAAAAGGAAAATATAATATTATTAAGTCAAGCAAAGATTACAAATATTTCAAATGTCCAAATTGCAAGCAAGAACTCCGCGTTCCAAGAGGCAAAGGAAAAATCTCAGTAACATGCAAAAAATGCAATACAAAATTTATAGCAAAATCATAAAACCAGCGGGGCAAACCCGCTGGTTTTAATTTAATATTTCTTTTCCTTTAGGAGTATTTTTAAATACTGCCATAAATGCTGTGGCAACAATTATACCTGCTACCGACTGGATTGTATTCCCAGGAATTTCACTTAAAGTTGTAATAAAATTACCCACCATTAATGAACCAACAACGTAGTAAGCAAAAATCTGCCATATGCTTCCCAGCACAGCGCCT
>JBASLQ010000560.1:0-2142 GCA_049656425.1 Sedimentibacter sp. | reverse complement strand
ATTAAAAACTACGGAAGAACATATATTAAAAGAATTAAATAAAATTTTACAATCTAATGTTCCATTAGAAATATGCATATTAAATTCTAAATTTCTGATTATATCTGTTTGCTCCAGCTATGCTACATATGGGGTATTGGGTATGGAAGCTAATAAAAATAAGGAAAGTATAATATATAGGAACAATGCTTATCAATTACAATTTTTATCAGAATTGATTTCAAATGCGTTTGAAAGGCTGATATTGGAAGAGATAAATGACAGCTTGTTAATAGCTGAGGAACAGAATCGTATAGCTAATGAGATACATGACAGTGTGCTGCAAAAACTTTTTAGTATGTCCTGCGGAATGTATTCACTAATTAAAAATTCAAATAATTATACAATTAATGAGATTACAGATGAACTAAATCATTTTAGAGAAATTATTGACTCAACCATGAAGGAACTTAGAGAAAAGATATATGGACTTAGTTGGAAAAAATCAGTATCCAGCAGCTTTAATCAGGATATTAAAAGATATATTGATGATATAAAAAGATTAAACCATATCAATATTCCATTTAGCATTCTTGGAAATATTGAAATCATTACAACTGAACAGAAGAAAGCATTATATCGAATGATTTGTGAGGGTATAGGAAATGCTGTCCGTCATGGCAAAGCGAAAAATATTGAATTAAAATTAATTATATCTTCTGAGAGCACTAAACTTAGCATAATTGATGACGGAATAGGATTTGATTTTAAGAAGGTAATGGAGGATTCAACCAAGGGGTTAGGTATACAAAATCTACATCAAATGACAGAATTATTACATGGGGAAATAAATATTGAAAGTAAATTAATCAGCGGAACAAAAATTGAGATTATTTTGCCAAATGTTACGAAAGGAGAACTGCAATATGAATATACTAATTGTTGATGATCACCCATTAGTAAGGAAAGGGATTTCCTCAACTCTGTCTTTTGAGGATGATATTAATATGGTATTTGAGGCTTCAAATATAGATGAAGCAATAATATTAATAAATTTGAAAAAACCTGATCTTGCAATAGTGGATTTAAATTTAGGTAAAGAAGATGGACTAGAAATAATCAGAAGAGCAAAAAACAAAGGAACAAGTACAAAGTTTTTAATTCTAACATCTTCATTGAAGAGGGAAGATTTCAAAAGGTCGGTTGAAGCGGATATAGATGGCTATATACTTAAAGAAGCTTTTGCAGAGGATATTATGTATGCAATTCATGTAGTATTAAGGGGGAAAAAATATATCGATCCGGAAATAACTAAATACCAGGTAGAAAGTACTTTTGATAATAGTTTAACTGAGCTGTCTCCCAGAGAATATGATGTCTTGGTGGAACTGGGTAAAGGTCTGAGTAATAATGAAATAGCAAAGAAATTATTTATATCTGAAAACACTGTGAAAAAGCATGTCAGCAATATATTGTTAAAGCTTCAGTTAAGTCATAGAACTCAAGCGGCGCTATTATTGAATCAAGTTGTAAACCTTTAGTTTGGGAGAGTGGTAATTATGTTAAAAAAAAGATTTGTAAGAAAAAAAATCATCTTTATATCTATAATCTTATCTATGAGCATAATAGGAGTAGGCTATGCAGCATGGAATGATGATACAAAAATTGATTTATTATTGACAACAGGTTTTATAAATCCGGTTTTTCTATTAGAAAATGAAAAAATAGAATATGGTGATGAAAACTTGATACTTTCACTTTCAGATGACAGACACACATTATATATTGCGGGTGAAGTTTATCCAAGTTATAATGAGGAATTAACAATAAAAATTGTTGATGAAGGATCGATTCCTTCAGTATTAAATGATTTACATGAAAATGATGATGATATTTCAGCATTAAATGTTTTTTCTGATTTGAATATTAGCAATGATTGCATTGAATCATTTAAGCTCAATATAAGCCCAAACAGTGAGTATCCAGGAATAATTCAAGATGATGCTTATTCTGGGCTTAATGATGAAATATCAAAATTTGAGAGGGAAATAGAGATTTTAAGGGAAGAGATTAAATTGTATGACAGGGAAGAAAACTATGATTTTGAATATATTCTGTTATTTGAACAAGGTTTATAGTTAACGACTTTCAATTTGCGGTGAT
>JBASLQ010000559.1:0-2373 GCA_049656425.1 Sedimentibacter sp. | reverse complement strand
GGATAATATGGAGGGTCAAGATACATAAATGACTTTGTACTAGCTCTGATTTTCTTAAGTATGTCCTTATAATCACCAGAAGTTATAGTAATGCTATTATTATTAAAATAATCATGCAATGCTTTTACAGTCGGTGAATTAACTATATTCGGATTTTTGTATTTGCCATAAGGACTATTGAATTGTCCTGCTTGATTTACACGATATAAACCATTATAACAGGTTTTATTCAAATAAATTATCCTTGCTGCACGTTCAATATCCGATAATTTATTATAATCAGAAGATCTGTCTTTTTCTCTTATTTTGTAAAAATATTCTGAATTATTTTTTTCTTCAAGTTCCTCAAGAGTTTCAATAAGTTCAATTGGGTTGTTCATTATAACTTTATAAACATTAATTAATTCAGCATTATAATCATTTATAACTGCCTTTTTAGGTTGAAGTGCAAATAAAATAGCACCGCCGCCAACAAAGGGCTCATAATAAGTTGAAATATCTTTAGGTATTAACGGTAATATTTCTTTTAATAGTTGTCTTTTACCACCAACCCATTTTAGAACTGGCGCTACTAATGGACTTTTTCTCATAACATGAACTCCCCTTTAAAAATCATAAATAATTATAGCATATCTATAAAATCCGAACAAGTGTTTTCTTTGTTCGAGTCGATTTATAGCTTAAAAATTGTAATATAAAACGGAACCTCTGTTTATCATGCTGACAAGTTAGAGGTTTTGTTTTTATAAGAATTTAGGAAGAGAAGGATGTGTGAAATGTTAAAAATCAATAATTTCAGCAAGACCTATAAAGGAATCAAAGAAGCCGTCGATAATATTTAAATAAAAGAGTTTCAAGATTTTAAATAAATATTTCTTCAGTCTATAAAACACATTCCCGTTTTCAGATATATCTTCTATTTCAGATTTTTCTATAAATTACAAGAACAGATAATTAACTTGTATATTATTAAATTAATTAATATAATATATATCAACATATGATTAAAAGGGAATGGTGATTTTATGTTTTTTATGGCAGGAGTTTCCCAACAAAAAAAGGGATTGAAATATTACAAAACCAAACTTTGCAGCTGTTGTTCAAAGTATGGCCGTTATGAAGCATTTATGGAATGCAGTGTTTTAAGTTTGTTTTTTATACCGGTTTTTAAGTTCAATAAAAAAATTTATGTAAGAACAACTTGCTGGAAAAACTTAATATTCCATATATAAGAATTTACCATGAAGAAACGGCCTCAATAGAAAGCTGTTTAGAGGTGGAATCTGTTTTAGGTAGAAATATGCAAGAATTTATTTTTGCGAAATGCATTTAAAACTGAATTTTATTTGCTGATAATGCCGGGAAATAAGAAATTTATTACAAAAAATTTGTCAAAACAAATTGGAAGTTCAAGACTTTCATTTGCAGAAAGTGAGTACATGGAAGAATTTCTGAATATTACACCGGGCTCGGCTGCGCGGAGGATTCAACACAGATGTATCCTAATGCGAATTATTTAAAGTTCTTTCCGGAGGAAGAACTACCAGCTGAAGCCGGGAAGACTGACAGGAGCAGTTGTCTGCGTGTTGGCGCCAACCTTGTGATACAGAAGATTATCAAGGATTACAAGTTGGATGATATGACAAAAAGGATCATTGGACGAGACAGTGGACTATTTTTAGATCTTGCAGCATACTCCATTATCGCAGAGAATAATGCAGGACAGTATTATCCGGATTATGCGTACAATCATCCTCTCCTTACAGAGAATATGCATATCTATAGTGATTCCAAGGTTTCTGACTTTCTGGGAAGTATTTCGGATAATCAGAGCATTGGCTTTTTAAATGAGTGGAATACATCAAGAGATCACAGGGAACGTATCTATATCTCGTATGATTCCACGAATAAATCTTGTCAGTCGGGTGATATTGAAATCGCTGAATTCGGTCATTCTAAAGATGGGCAGGATAAACCTGTATTTAATTACTCTTTAGCATATGCTCGAAACAACCGTTCCTTTGAAGAAGAGCGTGCCTGCAGCATTCGTCAATACAAATCCAGTGGAAAGACTATAATTACAGTAGTAGAAAAAATGCATCGGAGAGGGAGCATTTGGAGACTAAGATAGACCGCATGGCAGGATATCTGAAAAAGCAGCGTGGAAAAGCAGTCAGGATTTCTGAGGAATTCAACCATTACTTTGACCTGATCTACTACCATGAAGGGCAGGGGAATGAAGTGTTTATGATGGGAAAAGAGCGGACGGATATAATCAGCTGCGAAATCCGTCTTTGCGGATATTTCTGCATTATTACCTCCGAAAAGATGACTGCAAAAGAGCCTCTGGAACTTTACAAGAGCCGGGATGGA
>JBASLQ010000558.1:0-14609 GCA_049656425.1 Sedimentibacter sp. | reverse complement strand
TCAGAGTCAAATATTTTTATGTTATCTTTTAACTTAATAAGCTCATTCTTTGCTTCTTCAAGTCTGGCAGGGTCAGTTTCATTAAAGGAATATCCTAATTTCTTTAATGCTATACCTATAATTGCTCTCTGATCATCAAGCACTACCATACTGTTTTCAAATTTACTGTCCCAAAGATCTGCATAGCTGTTAATTTCCGTATCAATCATTTTTGTATTTACTGCAACTACTGCATTTCCCCACATGTAAGGTACAGTGTATTTATTTTCCGGATCGAAATCCAATCCTTTGAATTCATCACCTATGTTTTTATAGTTTGGAATATTATCCATGTTTATTTCTTGGATCAAATTTTGATTTCTCATTACATCTACCATATAATCTGTTGAAACGGCAATATCAAACTGTGAACCGCCTGCCATTAATTTTGCAAGCATTTCTTCATTTGAGGCATATGTGGTGTAATTTACTTTAATATTGTACTTTTCTTCAAATTTTTTAATAACATCTTCCGGCAGATATTCTGACCAGTTAAACACATTTATTACAGCCTCTTCATTATTTGATGATTGTGCGCCAGTTTCTGATTTGCTGCAACCTGTAAACACACTTGCTATCGTTAAAACTGAAAAAAGCAAAGTAGCAATTTTTTTAATATTTTTCATATTTATTTTCTCCTTTAAAATTATTTTTTCTCTTATTTTTTCATCTTTATTAGATTTAAAACGAAGCTTTTCTGACAACAATGCTATACTTAAAGTAATAATAAGCATTATAGTAGACAAAGCATTAATTTCAGGACTTACACCAAATTTAACCATTGAAAAAATCTTTAATGGCAAAGTAGTAAACCCTGGGCCGGAAACAAAAAAGCTTACAATTACATCATCCATTGATAAAGTAAATGCTAAAAGTGAACCAGCCAGGATACCGGGAGCTATCATCGGCAGAGTAATTTTATAAAACGTTTGAAATGGTCTGGCGCCAAGATCCATAGCAGCTTCCTCAAGGGAAGGATCAAAACCTTCAAGTTTAGATCTGACTACAATAACCACATAGGATACGCTGAATGTTATATGAGCCAATATCAAAGTTAGTGCTCCGGTTGGTATTTTAAGCTGCGAAAAAAACATGAGCAATGCTATACCCATTACAATTTCAGGAATAATAATGGGAACATACAACAATCCGTCGAGGATAGTTTTTCCTCTGAATTTATACTTATACATGCCTACAGCAGCTAAAGTTCCAATAGCAGTAGCAATTAAGGCGCTTACGAAAGCGACCAACAAGCTGTTTGTCATGGCAGACACTATGTCGCTGTCATTTAAAAGCTGCATGTACCATTTAAAAGTAAACCCTTCCCACATGGCATTAATCTTTGAATCATTAAATGAAAATACTATTAAAATGACAATAGGAATATATATAACAAAATAAATAATAAATGAATATAAAGATAAAAACTTATGGCTTGATATCTTTTTTTTCATCATTTATAATGCCTCCATATTTTTATTTTTCTTAAGTATTTTAATATATACTCCAAGCAAAATAAATGTAAGAGCAATTAATACAATAGAAGCCGCAGAACCAAATGGCCAATCTCTTGCTGTCAAAAATTGGTTTTTAATAAAGTTGCTTATGAGCATAATTTTGCTGCCACCCATCAAATCCGGAATAAAAAACAATCCAAGAGTTGGAATGAAAACTAATATGCAACCAGCAATTATTCCAGGCAAAGTCAGGGGAACTGTAATGCTCCTAAATGCCTTCAAAGGTCTTGCACCTAAATCCGAGGCAGCTTCAAGATATCTTTTGTCAAGACTCTCAATTGAAGCATACAAAGGAAGAACCATAAATGGAAACAGCGTATAGGCAAGCCCCAATACAACAGCTCCATTTGTATAGAGAAACTGAATTGGTTCATTAATAAATCCAAACTGTATCAAGTATGAATTTATTATTCCGCTTGTCCTTAAAAGAACAATCCAAGCGTAAGTCCTTATTAGGGAGTTTGTCCAAAAAGGTATAATAATAAGCATCAGCAAAATGCCTCTTATTTTTTGAGGGGCATTTGCTATAAAATATGCAAAAGGATATCCTGCTACAAGACATATAATTGTTGTTATCAAAGAAAGCCATAGAGATGATAACAATATTTTCAGGTACAGAGGATCAAATATGCGTATATAGTTTTCAATAGTAAATTTAAATTCAACATTGCCATAAGTACCACGGCTTAAAAATCCCATAACTATAACAAATATCAGCGGAACAGCTACTAATATTGAAAGCCATATAACTAAAGGAGACAGCGTACAAAGCGGTCCCTTATTTTTTTTCATTGCCTTTTCAGTCATTGCAATATCACCACCCCATCTTCATATTCCCATTGAACAAATACATTTTTATTTTCATCATCTAAGCTTATGGCATTGTCCATATACTCATTTATTAATACTTCATTTCCATTTGATAATGTAGCTACAGTTTTATTAACAGAACCTGCATAGATTTTTTCTTTAATTTTGACCATGAGTTTATTCTTACCGTCTACAGGGGAATAAATAAGTTTCATTTTTTCAGGACGTATAGCTACATAAATATTTGTATTGTCCTTTAAAGATAATGTACCCGGCAATGGATTTTTTACAATTATTTCGTTATTGCCTTCAATAATAACTTTAACATAACCATCAGATACAGAATCAATTGTTCCTTCAAATAAATTTGTTTCACCAATAAAATCAGCTACAAATTTAGTTTTAGGTCTTTCATATATTTCACTTGGGATACCTAATTGTTCTATTTTGCCGCTATTCATAACAGCTATTCTGTCAGATAAAATCAAGGCTTCTTCTTGATCATGAGTAACATAAATAAAAGTTATACCAAGTTTTTGCTGAAGATGCTTCAGCTCTATTTGCATTTCTTTCCTAAGTTTCAGGTCTAAGGCACCTAGAGGTTCATCTAAAAGAAGCACTTTGGGATTATTGATAATGGCTCTGGCAATTGCTACTCTTTGTTTTTGACCGCCGCTTATTTCATTGGGCTTTCTGCCTTCATAACCTTCTAATCGGACTAATTTCAATGCTTCCGTAACCCTTTTTTTAATATCTTCCTTAGTCATTTTTTTTAACTTAAGACCGAAAGCTATATTTTCAAAAATATTCATATGAGGAAAAAGAGCATAACTTTGAAATACAGTATTTACATCTCTTTCATAAGGTTGATTGTAAGAAACATCTTCCCCATTAAGTAGAATTTTACCACCAGTAGGTTCTTCAAATCCTGCTATCATTCTTAATGTAGTTGTTTTTCCGCAACCACTTGGACCGAGTAAAGTCAGAAATTCACCTTGTTTAGCTTCCAAGCTTAAATTTTCAATAACTCTTTGACCTCCAAAATCCTTCGTTACATTCATAAGTCTTACCATTGTGTTTAATTATCTCCTCCTTAAAATTAGAAATTAATTTTATTATAGTTTAGCATTCTAAAAAAATGTTTTTGCCTTTGAAGTATCAATTATAATTTTTTTCAGAATGTTATAATTATAATAGAAAATGTAAACTTTTACAATAAAAATTTTAATTTGTTTTTAGTTGAAAAAAAGCACAAAAAAAAGGCTACACTATGGCAACCTTAATAAGTCTTTATTATTCTAAAACAGGATTATTATTAGCATTTTTAAAGGCTTTTACTTCAGATTGAATATCTTTCATAGTTGTTACCAATTCCTGAAGTACGTTTGAATATTGTTCTCTGTCTGATTTAAGTTCTCTAATTAATTCTTTTTGAAATTTTTGTGCAGCTTCAGAATCATTTTTGTTTTTAGATAAACCGGGAAATGTATTATTTAAAGTTTCTTTTCCTGATTCCATCATATTGTTTGCAGCTTCCCCGGCCATCATTGCACCTTGGGTACCTTTTACAGCCATTGTTTTTGCTCCCTTTTTAATTGCCGGAGCAAATAGGGATCCTATAGCAGCAATTCCAAGTCCTACTATAAAGCTTTCTGTACTAAATGGTTTTAATAAATTCATAAATACCCTCCTTATTTGAAAATTAACATTTTGGTTATTTCTTTTCCTACAACGTCATTGTCATACATATTACTCATATGCAAAAACTCTTTATAAATTTTATCACTGTAATTTTTCCAAATCGATAAGATTTTTTTTGTATCATTTGGATTACTCTCTAAATGTTTAAAACATAATTCCATATTATCCTTTAGAATTACATAAACTTCATCTAAATTGCTTTTAATATTATCTTCAATCATTTACACACTCCGAAATTTAAATTAAAATTGTATTTTAAAGGTTTTGAGGAATTAAAATAAACTATTACTTTATTTAAAGAAGCAATTAACCATATATACAATGGAGCAATATTTTTGCTAAAAATTAAAATATTACAATAAATATATATCCAGAATATTAATAATTGATTTTGAATGTTTTTTTCTCGGATATATTTTATATAATCTATAGTATCTCCTAATAAATGATTATTATCTGTTATTTTAATATCAAAATTTTTACTCTTACATTCGATTTCATATATTAATATGCTTAAATCTATATCATCTGAAACATTTTTAGGTATATGTAAATTATTTGTGAAACTGGCCATTGCAATTTTTTTATTTTGTTTTTTTAATCTGGTCAGCTCGTTCATAAGCCCTTTTTCTATTGTTCGGCAATATATTACATTTACACCTAAATCTGATTCCAGTTGATTTAGATAATTTTGCTCATAATCTGAAATTATTTGAATGTCTAAAATCCCTCTTCCCCTAAGATCCTCTATAACAGTTTCATTTATACATTTGCGATTTTTATCAACTATGATAATTAATGAATCAATAGTTTCTAAATTTTGAACTTTTTCTTTATTAATTAATAAAATATTGTTTTTCAGACCATTAAAATAAGATGAAATATAAGTTAGATTGTTTATTAAAGGCATTAAACTCATTTGTGATAATACAATAGCTGAAAATAAAATATTAGGGTTTCCGCCGAGACTGTATGACAACAAGCCTGTTAATATACTAAATATTTCAATTTTTTTAATGGTTGAGCTAATAAATGTGTTTTCTACGTTTTCATCAGTGCTCATTGAATTATTAAAATTCTTAGACGGTTTATAACCGGTAAATAGTTTAATTTGATTCATAAACCAGACATTTAATAATAATCTGACCAGTTTGTTCAGATAATAAACAGCTATGATTAATATAGCTAAATTAAAATCATATCTTAATAATGATAAAAAGCCTAACACAACCAATATTTTTTTAATGTATTTCATTTTTGCAATTTTTACAGCATATTTTTTTATTAAATCATATAAATTGTTTTTTCCTATATTGTCACTTGCCTCAACAATATGGTTACCATTGTTACTATTGATGCTTTTACATTCTTCAATGCTAGGATTAATGCATTGTGATTCAATATTATTATCAACAATGTTTTCAATATAATTTAAAATATTGTGCACACTGTTTTTTTCACTGTCATAAAAAACTAACATATTTGAGGTGTAAATATTTGGCTGCAATAATATCATAGAATTAGATATTGAATCAAATTTTTCTGCCAATTTTCTGTTTCTGTACAAGTTGTTGATTTTAATTCTTAGTCTTCCTGGAATATGCATAAGAATTTCATAGTTCATATTAAATGCCCATTAATAATCCTATAAGGTTTGAACTTATAAGGAAAATGCCTCCGATTAGAAGCATTTTCACTAATAATGTCATATTAAACACCTCCTTCTTCTATATCGCCATCCATGCTTTCCGTTTGTAAATTTTGATTTCTTTTCATATTTTCATAGTGAGCCTCTGCTATAATATCTTCAAAACCTTCTTTAGCATTATAAGTTGCTTCTTTTACTGAATCTAAGGCGCTAAATATTTGACTTGTGGCTAAAACAGCTGCTTTTTTCATTGGTTTTTTAATGCCCATAAAAAGCTTAGATAAACCTGCATACATGAGCACACCATACAACATTCCTAATGGATCCATTTCAATTTCCTCCCTTTGTTTAATAAGTAGTATAATCTTTTTCATTTAAATTATGCAAAAAAAAAAAGAATCTTAAACTAGATTCTATTATTATTTACATATGCTTTACTTTTGTTTACATATATCTTACGCATTACGCAGTTTTTTCTTGGCTTATATCTGTTATATAAATATAATCAGATACTTGTTGTTTTATAATTCTAATTATTTTATATTTTATATTTAAAAGATTTCCTTTTATTCTTTTAACTAATTCATCATTATGTTTAGATTTTAATTTAATGCTTGAAAAATCTGATAAACCGATTATTGATAATAATATATCTGAAAATTCTACATTACATATTTTAGCGTATAAAAATATATATAATGAATCTTCTAATAATTCACCAAAGACATATTCGCATGATTTAGATATTAAACTAGTATTTTTATATTCATTAATCAGTGTAGTATTCAATTTAAAATTAATATGCTTATAGTCTACATGTTCCAAAATGCTACCTTTTATTGAATCATTAATTAGAGTATTTAAGTTCTCATATAACGAAGAAATAAAATTATCAAACTCTTCATTGTCAATTAGTTCTGTAATATATTTTTTGTCTGCAAAATATTTAATTCCATTAGTAGTATAAATTTTATATATTATATCAGATTCAATTTTTAAAAAATAATTGTTCATTTCTTCATCAATATAATTAAAGGAGCTACTTATAAAATTATTTTGTTTATGAAATAGCATATATGTCACCTCAATATAAGTCACTTGTAATTATAATTTAGCAGAACTAAGTATAGTAAATTTGTATATGGAGTAAATTTTATGTAAAATTTACTGTATTTAATTGAATAATAAAAAGCTAAATTGCAACAATATATAAGGTACATCACCATTGGAGGAATATAAATGGTAAAACGAGATAAGTATTTAATAATTTCTTCAAATATTCCCGGCCGCATTAGATTTAAAATTAACCTTCTATACAATAATGCTAATGTTGCAAAATATTTTTATACGCATTTAATGGAAATAAACGAAATTCATAGTGTTAATATCAATATTTACAGTCAATCTTTGTTGATTAAATATGACAATAAAAAATTAAATGCAAATAAGCTCTATAATAGCATAAAAAAATTAATAGGACAATATGTAAATATTGATAAAGAAGTAAAAGAAAACATGAAATATGCGGCAATAGCTTCTTATGGTACAATTACAATTAAAAACAAAACAAAAGCAAGGGATAACAGAAGTAAGATAAGTCAATTCCAAAATATTAAATCAGATGATAAAGAATGGTATAAAATGACTGTTCACGAAATCATATCTCTTTTAAATATTGATACTGTTAATGGATTAAAAACAAATGATATTAATAATCTTCTGGATAGGTATGGTCCTAATAGGTTTAACAGAAAGAAAAAGAAATCAATTTTATCCATGTTTTTTAATCAATTTAGCGGTTATTTAATGAAAATACTCTTAGGTGCTTGTGTTTTATCAGTTTTCTTAGGGCAAATTGCCGATGCCATAACCATTTTTACGATTGTGGTCGTGGAAGCAATATTAGGGGTATGGCAAAATTATAAGGCTGAAAAATCATTGGATACTCTTGAAAAATACGCTTCACAAACTTCAAAGGTTTTAAGAGACGGCAAAATGCAAGTAATTTTATCAGAAAATTTAGTTCCCGGTGACATTATAATTTTTGAATCAGGAGATATTATTCCTGCCGACGGAAGATTAATTAACAGTTCTAATTTGCAAATTTGTGAATCTTCTTTAACAGGTGAGTCTGAGTTTTCAGAAAAATCCCATAAAATTGAATATACACATAATATATGTCTAGCTGACAGAAAAAACATGGTATATTCAGGTACCAGGGTAATGAAGGGCAATGGTAAGGCTATAGTTGTCAATACAGGGATGAAAACTGAAATGGGAATGATTGCAAATATCCTTGAAGACGAAAAAATTGAATTAACACCATTGCAAAAGGATCTTAACAAATTATCTAAAGTTATTAGCTTTATTTGTATATCCATATCTTTAGTTGTTATAATAAGCGGACTTTTAGCAGGCCAGCCATTTCTTGAAATTATAAGAACAGGGCTAAGCTTGGCAATTGGAGCCATACCCGAAGGGTTGACAACTATTTTAACTATTTCATTAGCTTTTGGAGTGCAGCGAATGGCAGCCAAAGGTGCTATAGTAAAGGAATTGCCAAGTGTTGAAACATTAAGTTGCGCTGATGTGATATGTACAGATAAAACCGGTACATTGACAACCGGTACAATGACGGTTACAGAAATTCATACATTAAATAAGAAATATACTATGAGATCAAATGGCGAATTCGCAGATTCATTTTATAGAATTAATGCTATGGAAGACAGAAATTTAATGCAGCTAATTACAGTTGCGTCATTGTGCAATAATGCACAGTTAAGTGTGAATGACAATAATGCAGTAGAATTATTAGGTGATGCTACGGAGACAGCCTTAATGGTTTTAGGGGGAAAATTTAATCTGTCAATAGATCATTTTAAATGTTATACGAGGGTGAAGGAAGAAGCCTTTGACTCTGAATTAAAAAAAATGACTGTAATCTGTAAAGACACATCAGACAATTATACATTAAATGTAAAAGGTGCTGTGGATGTTGTGCTGACAAAATGCACTAAAATATTAGATAATGGGTTAATTAGAGAAATAACAAATAAAGACAGAGATTTAATTTTTAATACTTGCGATAATATGGCTGAAAATGCATTACGGGTATTAGCTTTTGCTTACAAAGAAGTCAATAATAAATATGCAGATGAGGAAAATCTGATTTTTATCGGTACTGTGGGTATAATAGACCCTCCAAGACCGGAAGTAAAAAAAGCTATAAGAAAATGCCACAAAGCAGGTATTAAGGTAATTATGATAACGGGAGATCATAAAAAAACTGCCGCGGCCATTGGCAATCAGCTTAATTTGCTTGATGAAAAAAGTATCATACTTACCGGAGAGGAATTAGATGAATTATCGGATAAAGAGTTAAATGATATTATTGATGATGTCGTTATTTTTGCAAGAACCTCACCTAATCAGAAGCTTAGAATTGTAAGGGCACTAAAAGATAAAGGACACATAGTTGCTATGACTGGAGACGGAATTAACGATGCTCCTGCAATAAAAGAAGCAAACATTGGGATTGCAATGGGTAAGTCAGGAACTGATGTAACAAAGGAAACTGCATCAATTGTCTTGACAGATGATAATTTTACAACTATTGTTAAAGCAATTGAAGAGGGTAGAGGAATAAGCGGAAATGTTAAAAGATTTCTAAGGTATGTTTTATCAGGAAATATTGGGTCTGTTATAGCAGTTCTTGCAGCATCCTTATTAAGACTTCCATCCCCATTAATATCAAGTCAGATACTGATGATAAATCTTGTGACGGAGGGAGTGCCGGCATTGGCTTTAGGATTGGATTCTCCAAATGAAAACGTGATGAATGAATCGCCAAGGGATGCTTGCAAAAGTATATTTGACAAACAACTTCTTAAAAAGATACTTTCAAGAGGTTTGTTAATGGGAATAAGCACCTTTGGGTTGTTTACAGGAACATACTTATTAACAGGAAATTTAGTCAGAGCAAGAACCTTAGCTTATGCTAGTATTGTAATAAATCAGATGTTTCATGTTTTTGACTGCAGAGAAAAAAACACAAACAAAAATAAATATATTTTACCTGCTATTGTTATTGCCGTACTTACACTTTTAGCAAGTATATATATTCCATCAGCAAATGGATTATTTGGAACATGTCCTCTGACATTGATTGATTGGGTAGCATTATCATTTATGGCATGCTTTATCGGAAGATTAGACTATCTTAAAGATCTTGCATCGAGACTGGTAAATAATAGGTTACAGCCTATAAATTCAATGGAAATAGCATAAAAAATAAAACCCTAACAGGGTTTTATTTTTTATGAATTAATTATTTCAAAGTATATTTATCAAATGCAACCTTATCTTGATTGCCACGGTTACATGTAAATACCTTTTTATTTGATTTAACATCACCGGCAAAATCCTTAATTACAGGTGTAACCAGGTACATTACAGCAGTAATACCAAGTCCAACTAATATGCTTTCTGGAGTAAACGACTTAAACAATTTCATAATTTCATTACCTCATTTTTATTGTGAATTTTTGTTGGTTTAGCAGAAATTCTTGAGCTATTTATTATAGCAATAATAGAATTCAAAGTATTTAAGCTCTTAGCGCTGAACGGCCCATAATATCCAAACATTGCAAGCAAACCAAAGGCAATATTGTAATCCTTGCTGAATTCTATGTTCCTTTGGATTCTATAGTAGCTGTTTTCAGTAATATTTATTAGTTTTGGAATCAGAATTAAATCTTTTTCCAAAAGTATGCAATCAGATTTTAACAAGGTTTCTTCAGAAGCATTATTTAAGAATGAAATACTTACATCAGCTTCTTTCATAGCTAATGAATCATTTATTCCATCCCCGACCATAATGACAGTTTCATCAAGTTTTTTATTATATATAACATTTTGCTTATCGTTTACGGATAAATTGCCTTTATAGTTTGATATATTTAATTTGTTTGCAATGTTAAGAGTATTTCTTTCTAAGTCACCGCTTATTATGGATATGTCACTATATCCTAAATCTTTTAACTGTTGAATTGCTTCCTTTGCATGATTTTCAATTTCTTCTGTCATTAAAATTCTTGCAGTAAGTTTATTGTCTATTGCAAAATAAATTGGTATATAATAATCATTTTTATTATTACCAAAGTTTGCTGCAGATGTAATGTCTATATTTTCATCAAGCATCATATTTTCGTTGCCTATAATAACTCTATGATTATTGTAGTCTGCCAAAATACCCTTAGATGGAATATAAATGGTGTCAGTATTTAATATATCGTTGGTATTTGCAGAGTTTTTAAATGCCGATGAAACAGGGTGATATATATTACCTTCACAAGAAGCTGCAATTTTTAGTACTTCTTCCGGAGTATATGAATTGTTATATATTTCAATATCATCAATTTTCAAACTGCCGTTAGTTAATGTACCGGTTTTATCAAATACTATACTTCTGGAATGAATAATTTTTTCAACAGTATTAATGTTTCTTAACATTATTTTATTTCTCATTAAAAGTTTTAAATAATTAGCTAATCCTGAATTCAAAGCAACCTTTGTGGCAGAAGGTGTCATTAACAGAAAAACAGATAAAGGAGCCAGTGAATTGCCTGTTATAACAAAGCTGCCTAATGCTAAAGCGGAAGCATAATATATTGATCGCTGTTGATACATTTTAACACCTTTAGTTATTTCTAAATTATTTAGCAAGACATCTGCTTTAAATATTTTCTTAGGTACATTGTTTACTTTAACCTTAATTTTTCCGGAAACAACTACCATACCTTCATGGACATTATCATTATAGGATATTTTTTTAAGTTCAGGCTGGCCAGTATAATATATATTGTTAACTAAAGCATAACCTTCAGTAACTGTTCCATCAACTAATATTGTTTCATTATCATAGAAAGTTACTTCATCATCCTGTTCTAATGATTTTAGAGGAATAAGAAACTCTTTCTCATTGTGGTTATACCATACAAAGGAATTATCGCCAATATTGTTTTCAATTAAAGTTCGTTCTATTTGTAATTTAGAAAAAAATTGCAAAGCATCAGTAAATGCCTTTAAGAACAAAAGCATTGTTCCTTTGTTTCCTTCTCTTGAAAGAGTTAATAAAGTTCCTGTAACCAAAAGAAGCTTATCAGCGTCAGTTGGGAAATGTGTCATTATCTTATTATATGTATTTTTTAATTGAGGATATCCCTTTATCAAGGTAACCAATGCAGCAGCTTGCAATACAGGAAGGTTTCGATTTATAAAGAATTTGCCAAAAAAGTGCTGCTTAACTTTGTATAATATATATATGGAGCCAAAAATGAACATTTTTTTCTTTGCTGCTTGAAATTTTTTTTCTTCCTCTAAATAACTGCTGTATTGCTCCTTAATGTATTTTAAATACATATCGTTTCTTATAATGCTTATGATAGTATCTCTAATAGTATCAATATCCAGCATATTTGAGTCATATTCTAAAGCAATTGTACCTGTAACAGCATTAGCTTTGGCTTTTTTAATTCCATCCAATTCACAAATATATAACTTTACTATTTGTGTTAGTTCTTTATTTTTATATAGAGAGTTTATTTTTAATCTTACTCTTCCAGGAAAGTAGTTTACGATTTCCATTAGACACCTCATTTAAGCTTATTTTATCAAGTGGTTTCACAGCTGGTCATTCTAATATATTTCATCCTTCATATGTTGATAAATTACCTATATTTATTATTGTTACATAAAAAATTCAATTTATTCCCTAAACTTTGTTTTAAATTTAATATATTATTATACAGAAATAAAATAAATATAAATAAGCATTGATTGGAACAGTATCTTACGCTTCATTGATTAATTCGTATTTGAATGGAAAGTTTACAGCCATAAAACAAAATTACATATTATGCTAATGCGGATACAAAAATGAAATAAGGAAACGATTGAAAAAGCTACTACTGGATTAAACCCTTTGTTCCGGGATAATCCAGATATCAACTGGGAAAAAGACGATGAGCCTCTGGGCTTATGACTCCATCCAATCAGAGCCATCCCTCATAAAGAGCATGATGGATGCCCTGATTACAGGCTATCATAAGCCCCTCTCATTGTAAATGGTGCGCTACGCCAAACTAGAATATTAATTATAATGGCAAATATTTACACTATAAAATTTATTTGAAAAAAGCGGACATTTAATGTTGCAATTTTTAACTGTGCATTGCAAATAGAAAATCCCGCAATCATCTGACAACTAAGGCAGATGTATATCTTGCCGGAATTGCCAGCCAGTTTACAGCAATCATTGCTTCAAGACTAAACTATCCACAATATATAAGAAATATTAAACCTCTAATTGTCTAACATTTATCATTGGTTTCCCAACATTCTTGGGTTTATGTACCATACCTTGCCTAGTGCATTATTTATTATATTGTATATGTTGAGGCTGTATACTATAATAACGATATTAGATTTTTTATTACTGCCATATTGAATGGTACTATGTCATATTATCTATATTTTGTTATTATAATAGTACAGTTTTATATTTTAGGTCCTGCATTTTATTATTTAGCAAAAGAATACAAAAAATAAAATTCTATTGCTTGTTATTTCTGCAGTAATTACTGTACTTTGTGTTCAATATATAGAATTTGAGTTAGCTAACCGAATTTTTTTTAAATATATGTTTTTTTACATACTTGGGATTTGCATATCGCTTAAACATGATAGATTTACAGCTTGGCTAAAAAATAATAAGGGTTTAGTTATTATTTCTTATTTAAAAAGTAAAAGTTTAAGTTGTAATGATAAAAGTAATGATAAAAGTAATGCCACATTTTTAGAGTTACATTGTTCTTGAAATGCGGTAAAACTAAGCATAAATTATATATATGCGGTAAAATGCCGCAACATATTTAAGCCAAGGATTCTATAATCGTTGCAAAGACTTAATTTGAAAATTGGCATAAACTTTGCATATATATATGCAAGGCACAAAATTTAGTAAAAAATAGTAGGGAGGAAAAAAATGATATTAGGATTACCCATATTTACATTTTTCGTTATTTTTATTCTATGGCCAGGTGCTTCTGTAGTAACAATTATATATGCTATGTTTCATAAGGAATCAGATTTGGACTACGATGAACCGGTAAAATTAGAAAAGGAGGTTAAATAATGAATACTTCGATGATTATAATAATTGTTATTTATCTTGCAATTTGTCTTGCCATAGGTGCATATAGTTCTAAATTACAAACTAATGCGGGCGAATTTTATACTTCAGGAAATCGTTTAGGACCATGGGTATCTGGTCTTGCAGTGTCCTCAACTATTATGAGTGGTTATGGATGGGTTGGTTCTATTGGTTCTATGTATAAATCAGGATATGCGATTTTTTGGTTAACGATACCAGCTGCGTGGGGAGTACTGTTTTCCTATATAGTTCTTGGTAGACCATTACGTAGTATATCTGAAAAGTTTGGAGCATTGACTATTCCTGAAATAGTAAGAGTTCGATATAATAGTGATGCTGTTCATCTACTTACAACTATTGCAATTATAGTTGGTTTGGTAGGGTACAACATGACTAACTTGAAAGCACTTGGATCTTTGGGAGAGGTCATTTTTGGTGTAGATTACATGTTTGCTCTTACAGTTGGAACTATTTTAATCGGTATATATATTTTCCTTGGAGGTATGTTAAGTGCGGCTCTAACTGCTGCTTTTCAGTCATTCATCATGTGTGTTGCTGCTGTAGTTGCAGTTGTTATGGCATATAAATTTGCAGGCGGGTTTACTGTGGCCAATTTAACTTTGTCAGCAACTGACCCTTCACTAGTTCAAATGGTTCACAAAAATGGAACTTACAATAT
>JBASLQ010000557.1:0-7335 GCA_049656425.1 Sedimentibacter sp. | reverse complement strand
GTTTTCTGATATTTCTTCTATGACTTGCTTTTTCTTTCTTGAAATCATCATTCCGATTCCCATGACTAGAAGAAAGATCCCAAATATTATTTTAAGAACTTTTACTGGAACAATTGTGACAAGATAGGAACCGGCGACTACTCCGACAATTCCGCCTGCTACAAGTAAAAATCCGGTTTTTGGCTTTACATTTCCTGCCCTGTAGTGACTTATTGAAGCAGCCAGGGTTGTCGGGATTATTGTTGCAAGAGATACAGACACAGCCTGATCCATTGAAATAGCAAACAATCCTGTCAGCATTCCAACATAAAATATTCCTCCACCTCCACCCATTAAAGAAATTAGAATCCCTATGACAAGTCCTGCCACAGGTAATAGATAAATCGGTAAATGCATTATATCACCCCTTAAAATCGCCAGCTAATTTTTCAAAGGCTGGCAACGAATTTTTTTAGTATTCTTCAATACTTACAGTAGCATCTAGGTATCCCCCGATGACTTGTTGGAACAATGCCTTCTTCATCTGTGAAGAAGCAGGCTACCAATTAACCAATGTACGGGACGTCTTCCGAGCACAAATGAGTTGCTACCATAGCAATACAAACAACATTGTTGCAGTAATTATATAACTTTTCCTGCTGATTTACAAGTGTCGTTTTTCAAAACACAAACTTCGCAAGATTCTGACTGTTTCTGGATAATGCAGTCATCTGATTCAAACTGTCAAAGCTATAACCAAATACACTGGATGTAGTACCTGCTGTTAATATTCCTTTTTTTCAAAAGATATTAAGCCAGCAGCAAAAAATATCAAAATATATCCTAACAATAAAATTATAATATTAAATATACTTGCTAGTGGCATTGAAGCTCCAATAAACAATTTATACCAACTCGTATACGATGTAAATAACATTGGAGAAATGTTAGAAAATATTATTCCGATTACAACAATTGCCATATAGCTAAATACAGACATCATTACAGTGCTTGAACTGTTTTTGCACAACTGTGAAATAACTGCTGAAAATAGAATAATAGTAAAAATCGGAACAATTGATACTGCATAAGATAAAGATATTTCCCATATATTAGCCAATCCTTCAAAATTGAGTAGAACACTATAAATCATACTGGATAAATAACCAATTAATAATGATGTTATAGAGTATATAAATATTGCTAATATTTTTGAAGAAAAAATTTTAATTCTGCTAATAGGTCTAGTGAGTATCGCCTTAATAGATCCATTTTCTTGCTCTGCAGTAAATAAATCAGCTGCTGCCATAGCAATCATCAACGGCAGTATGAATCCGGTTATAGTAGACAACACTACAAGAGATGAATTTGTTGAAACATTTCCTAATGTACTAAGCATATTTATACCAATACTTAAAAAAAATATTAATACAATCAAAACCTGATATTTTTTTCTGCTCATTAATTTAATAAATTCATTTCTTACTCCGGCTTTTATGATATTCATTTTAGTTTTTCCTTTCCACTTCCAATTGTATCGAGAAAGTAATTTTCTAATGTCTTGCTTTTTTCTTTTACTTCATCCATTGACGTTGCTTTAAGCAATATTCCATCTTTCATTATCGCAATTTTATTGCACATTAATTCTAATTCGTGGGCTAAATGACTAGATATTAAAAATGTTGTACCATGTATCTTAGTTTGTTTCATAATAATTTCCCTAATGTCGACCATTCCTTCAATATCCAGACCATTTGCTGGTTCATCTAAAATAACAAGCTTTGGATTTGAAATTAAGGCTAGGGCCAAGCCTAGACGTTGTTTCATACCTAAAGAAAATTCTTTTACTTTATCATTTTGATATTGCAACAATCCTGTTTGTTTTAGTATATCATCAATTCTGGGTGCTGTAATATTTTGATAATAAGATGCTGCAATTTCAAGATTCTTTCTTGCACTCGCATATTCATAAACAGCAGGATTTTCAATTAAGCAGCCTACATGTTCAAGTGTATTTTCACCATCATCATTAATACTTCTGCCGAAAATTTGAACATCGCCCTCATCAGCACTTGATAATCCTGTGATTATTTTCATAGTTGTTGTTTTTCCTGAACCATTTGGACCCAACAAACCAAAAATATCTCCTTCATTAACTTCAAGGGAAACATTTTTTATGCCACGTCCATTTTTATAAATTTTTGTGAGGTTGTTAATTTTAAGTACCATGTTACCTCCTTGTATTAATAGGGTGGCTAGCCACCCTAAGTACATAATATCAATTAATCTCTTTCTCCATGTTGACCCTTGAAGTCAAGAGCTTTGACTTCCTTGCCATTTGTATCAATTGTATCTATAACAGTGTTGCCTACATTAGATATTTCAACACTAACTAAAAAAGATAGTTCATGTGAAACGCCATCAGCATCATTTCCTGTGATAACAATTGTAAACTCATTATTTTTCAGTGTATTTCCATCAACAGTTGCATTCATTGATATTGATTTGACATCAATATTCGTAAGTTTTGGCACTGTATTCATTATGGATGTCATGCTTTCATCAAGATTTCCACCTTCATTGCTAATGTTCTTATCAACTTTATCAGTGTTTTCTGCAACTGCAGAAACAGCTAATCTAGCAAGTTCAGGAATTTGTGCACCTTCAAGATTTACGCTTATATTTTGACCATCTGTAACAAATTGATTTCTAACGTCACCAACTATAGTGTCTGTTAGCATTTCAGCCAACTTTACAGTACTGCTGTTTGCCGAAAAGTCTTTTTTTTCATCTTTTTTGTTGTCATCATCTTTTTTGTCATCAACTGCGCTATAATATGCGTCATCAGCTTTTACAATTAAGCTTCCAGCAGCTTCGCTAGTTTCATAAGTTTTAGTAGTTCCATCAATGTTAATATTAGATTTTGATGAACTGCTTTCCTTATCAAGTTTTTGGATACTATTTCCTGATAAGATGATAGCACCATTGTCTTTCACTTCGAATTGTGCATCAACAGTTGCATTTTCAGTCAGCATGGTAGATTTCACTGCATCCTTATAGCTCTCATATCCAGAACCAGATGTGGCAAATGCTGTTACGCTGACAGATAATAGCAAACAACCGACTACAGCTGAAGCTGCAATTGCTTTAAATCCTCTTTTTTTCATTTTTTTCACTCCTTTTTTTAGTCTGTTTTATTGTGCCCCAAAACCGCCAACACTATAAACAGCTAAGTATATTATAGAAGTTAAAGATTTCTTTCCTATAAATAAGAAATAAACAAATTATAAATATTTCTAAAAATACAAATAAAGATTAAGCTTTAAATCTATATCCTGCTCCCCATACAGTTTCAATATAATTAGGATTACTGCTGTCAATTTCAATTTTTTCTCTTAATCTATTAACATGAACTATAACAGTTGCCACATCTCCCATTGCATCCATGCCCCAAATGCGATCAAATAATCTTTCCTTTGTAAAAACAATATTTGGGTTAGATGCTAAAAATAAAAGTAGCTCAAATTCTTTATTTGTGAGCTTTATTTCCTCATCATCCAAATAAACACGCCACGCATCAGGCAGAATTCTTAATTTATCAACGACAATTTCTCTTTGTGAAGTTGATCTTTCAATTGAAGTAAGTCTATCATATCTTGACAAATGAGCATTTACCCTTGCTACAAGCTCTGCCGGGTCAAAAGGTTTTACTATATAATCATCCGCTCCCAATCCAAGCCCTCTGATTTTATCAATAGATTCTTTTTTTGCAGTCACCATCAGAATTGGAATATCTCTTTTTTTTCTAATTTCACGGCACAATTCAAATCCATTTATGTTAGGAAGCATCAAATCCAGCAAGATTAAATCATATTCATTGCTTTCAACTAATTTTAATCCGACTTCTCCATCCATTGCAATTTCTGTATCAAAACCACTGATTTCAAGATAATCTCTTTCAAGTTCAGCTATTGCTTTATCATCTTCAATAATTAATATGTGCTTCATTTCACAACTCCTTTGCAACAGGTAATTTTATAATAATATCAAATCCATTTTTGTTTTGTGCCACAATAGTACCATTATGGGCTTTAACTATTCTTTCTGCTATTGAAAGCCCCAGCCCACTGCTGTCATGAGGGTTACTGCGAGATGTGTCCCCCCTATAAAAGCTTTTAAACAAATTAGGCAGAATTTCTTCTGGAACTCCATTTCCATCATCTGATATATCTATTATAACCTCGTCATCATCTGCAATTACATTAAAATCTACATTGCATATTTCTGAAAGTTTATATTTAACACTATTTTCTAATATATTATTAAATACTCTATTCATTTGATCAATATCTATTTTAAAGGCAATATCTGAGGAACAGAGATTGCTGTATGCTATTTTTAAGCCTTTACTTTCATAATCCTCCCTTACATTTTTTATAAAATTATCAAGGTATTCTTTGCAGTAAACTTTATTAAAATAAAACGGAAGATGTCCTGTATCTAACTTTGAAAACAGGAAAAGCTTATCTACTAAAACATCCATCTCATTGGCTTTCGTATATATTATATCATGATAATGTTGTTGTTTTTCTGTAGTATTAGCAATTCCATCCTTTAGTCCCTTTACATACCCTTTAATAGCAGTCAAGGGTGTTCTTAAATCGTGGGATATTCCTGCCACAAGCTCTTTTCTGTCTTCTTCATATTTTAATTGTGATTGTATTGATTGTTGTAATCGCTGTCTCATATCATCAAAATTAGAAATAGCTGTTCCAAATTCATCATCAACATCATAATTTATATTAAACTCAAGATTTCCATTTTTAATTTGTTCAGCTCCATAATTAAGCATGTCAAGAGGAACGATAATTTTCTTTGCTAGTTTATATGAAATTATTGCGCTTGTAGAAATAAAAATAATGATAGATAAAATAAACATTACAACAACATAAGTTATTATAACTGCAATTTGTTCTTTTAAATTTACATTCTTCACCTTGTAATTTGGATTAATTGCAGTAATACTTATTGTTCTTGACTCTTTTTGAAAGCTGTTTCGTATTAGGTATGCATTCTTGGTATATATCACAAAAGAACTAGGTTTAGAAATACTTCCACCACCTAATTCTAACTCAATTGTTTTTATATCAGTTGTATAATTAGATGAAATAACGTTATTATCATTAGTAATTTCACTATAAAATCCAGCCTCTAATAGTATCTTTTGAAGTTCTGATTGTAGTTCATTCATATTATTCTTCGAGTATTGCATTCGATTAGAAAATTCAGCAATTGTGTCCTGTGCAAATTCAGATTTTTCTTCATAATCTCCTAATGCTTCGTTTGGATTTCCATAAATTTTAAAATAAGATAAAAATAAAATTCCTGAAACAATAAGTATTAAAATTACCGGAACTATAACCATACAAATATTTGATTTCGCAATTTGTTTTTTTATCGACATGGCACACCTCATTTATTGTGAATATAATTTACTATATACTTGTTTTAATTGTTTCCCTACTTCATTAATATCTCTTTTCTTTGCAATTTCGTGCCCACTTTCAACTAATGATGGTAGCCGATTGTTCAATATGTCTTTAATTTTTATTTGAAATTCTGTCAAATCTTTTCCTTTATAAATATCTTCACCATCTTTGAGATTTTCATAAATAGGTATATCCCTTATTAAAGAAGGTATTTTCATGGATAATGCCTCAAGAAGAACTATACCTTCTGTTTCTTCATAAGTTAAGAACAAAAACAAATCACTTCCGCTATATGCATCTTTAAGTTCGTCTCCTGAAACATATCCTGGAAAAAATAAGTTAGACAGTTTTGTTCCCACTGCTTTTTTAACCGATGATGGCACCATATTTAAATTAGTAGATCCAAACCATATGAATTTATATTCAGGCATTGATTTAGCCAACTCAACAAAGTCTAAAATTCCTTTCCTTTCAAAATATAGCCCAACAGAAATTATTACCTTGTCATTTCCGCTTAAATTATATTTTTGCCTGAATCTTTTTCTTCCTTCATTAGTTTTTTTGAAATAGTTTGTGTCGATACCATTTGAAATAGAAATAACAGGTTTTTTGATTCCATATCCTTCAATGAGTTTTTTAGAATAAAGAGTTGGTGTTATAATTACATCACCTCTTTTATAACACATAACAATCCACCTTTTAAAAAAAGCTGATAACGCATTCGAAAATACAAATGAATTTCTAAAGTCTTCTTCAGTAGAATGAGCATGAATAACAACTTTTTTTCCATCATATTTAGCTTTTAAGCTCATTAAAAATGAACTTGGAAAAACTGTATTAATATGGATAATATCAAAATTTTCTTTCGAATCGGTTGTATAGTCAATGCCATTTTCCTCCAAAGCCTTTTTCTGATGAGCAATAGCCTTTCCGATACCGCTTTTCTCTATTAATTTATAATGATTTAAATACAATAATACTTTCATAATAACCTCTAAAAAATCAATTTATATATATTTTGTACCATCACTGTCAAACCCATGCTGTAAATAGCTATGGATGCGGGTTTGCAAAGTAAAATAACTGTTATAAATTTTTTAAGTTTCATTTTTGTTAAACCTGCAATATAACATAAAATATCATCAGGAGCAACAGGGAAAAAAATCGCAAAGGAAAACAATGTACTAAATTTATTTTCATCATCAATATATTTTATGAATTTATCGTAATTTTTTTGACCTATAATTTTTCTTACAAAATAACTACCATATTTTTTTGATAAGATAAAGACTGCTATTGAACCAATACAAATTCCGATATAATTGTAAACAAAGCCCATCATGTTTCCAAAAATTAAAATGCCTGCAACACAGCTGATTGCCCCGGGCACAATTGGTACAATAACTTGTATAATTTGTATTAATATGAATACTATAGGTGCCCATATGCCAAAGCCAACAATAAATTTCTGTAGAGTTTCAACAGATGAAAAATAACCATGCTTATAGCTCCAGAATAACAATATTAAAACGCATACCGTCCCGGCAGCAGTAATAAGATTTATAAGATAATCAGTGTTTTTAGCATCGCTTGTCGTCATATTTATGCCTCCTTATTTATTTTCGAATAATTGCTATATTCATATATTACATTTTTATATAAAGATTCAACTTTATCTGCAAATAATCCTGTTGTATATTTTTCAGCAGTTATTCTTGCATTTTCAGATAGACTACCATATATTTCTCTGTTATCAATAATATAATTTATATGATTTTCAAAAGATTCAAACGAATCATATTGAAATCCATTATATCCATTAATAATCACATCTTTTATGCACGGATCACTTTTACATACTGAAGGC
>JBASLQ010000556.1:0-5405 GCA_049656425.1 Sedimentibacter sp. | reverse complement strand
AAAAAAGGCAGACTCACAATAACGAAATCATGTTATTTTGAGTCTGCCTTTTTTATATGCACTATTATACTGGTATTAATTAAAAAAGCATATATAGTTTGTTACTCCAATGTCAATGGTTGTATTTGTTAATTTTAGATGGTAAAATAGTATTTATGGGTGATAAACTTTATATAATATGCTAGTATATGGTTTATTTATATTACATAACTAATAGGAGGTGGGAAATGAATTCCATCGGAATAATAGCAAATCCAGCTTCAGGAAAAGATATAAGAAGACTTGTATCTCATGCAACTGTAATAGACAACGGTGAAAAAACAAATATTGTAGAACGAATTGTACTTGGTGCTCAGGCGCTTGGCGTAGATAGAGTATATATGATGGCTGATTTTCACAAAATGGGAGACAGGGTAAGAGAAAAGCTTAAAATAAGCGGTGAATTAAAATGTGAAATTGTTGTTTTAGATATGATAAATTTCAATAGCATGAAGGATACATTAAAAGCAACTGAAATTATGGAAAATAATAATGTTGGATGTATCGTTACCCTTGGGGGAGATGGTACAAACAGAGCTGTTGCAAAAATAGTTAAAAATGTACCTTTAATTACTATTTCAACTGGAACAAATAATGTATATCCTGTAATGCTGGAAGGAACAATTGCTGGTATGGCGGCTGCTGCAGTTACTTCAAATCGTGTTGATAATTGCATATGCGCATTAAAGGATAAAAGAATAGAAATATACAAGGATAATCAGTTAGTAGATATTGCTTTGATAGATGCAGTTATATCAAATGATGCATTTGTAGGTTCAAAAGCAATTTGGGATATGGAAACCGTTGAAAAAATATTCGTAACAAGAAGTCATCCTGCATCAATTGGATTTTCCTCAATTGTTGGATGCAAAAAAACAATAGTTCCCGAAGATGATTTTGGAGCATATATAAATGTTAATACTAATGGCAGTAAAGTTATAGCTCCTGTTGCAGCAGGTATTATGGAACAAATTACTATAAGCGAGCCGGTAACTCTAGGGTTTGAGGAAGAGATTGAGTACATTGCAGATGATAGCGGAACAATAGCTCTTGACGGTGAGAGAGAAATAGAATTTTCAAAAGGACAGCGTTTTATTTTTAAAATTTCCAGAAATGGCCCATATCATGTTGATGTTGTGAAGACATTGGAAACGGCCCAACAAAATGGATTTTTTCAAGTAGTTTAGGATTAATAGCTGATTTATTAAGTTCATTTTTAGTGACTATAATTGGTTATTACTCAATAAAAAATAAGAAAGTTAAGAATATAGAAATACAAAAGCAATGCATGATATGTGCATTGCTATATATTACATATTATTTTTTTGCAGGCATTATAAACAATTGCCCATTGCTGTCTATTTCAGCATAGAATATATCATTTATATTATTATAACCTTTCTTTTTCATTTCACGGTACAACCATTTTTCATCCAAATTAAATTCTTCCAATGTATCATTGTTTATTTTTCCTTCACTTATTACTTGAGTAGGAAGATTTTTATTGGCAGTAAAAGATATGTTTGAGTCTTGTTTTGTAAAATTTTGATATTCAACTTTTTTTAATGCAGTTAATTGTCCGTTGTTTTCTAATATTGCATAATCGATTTCTTTCATATCAAATATATTGGATTTTCTAAGCATCATATTTAGTTCATCTATATTATATTTTGTTTTCAGCATAGCAGATTTTACTATTTCGCCATTTTTTATTAAAACAGTTGGGCGACCATCAGTCCAATATCTTATCTTTATTGACTTTAAAGTAAGGTACTCCATTAATATTGTCAACAATGACCATAATATTATGCTGTAAATACCTTGCAAAAATTGCAGATCGTTATCTGTTGCAAGGGAAGCAGCCATGGACCCAATAGTTATGCCGGTTACATAATTAAAAAATGTAAGCTGACTGGGCTGCTTTTTCCCCATTAAACGGGTCATAATAAGTAATACTACGTATGATACAAAAACTCTTCCTGTTATTTCAAACCATTGCATAAGAGTCACTCCAATCGGTATTTTATTTTACTGTATTTGGTTATTCTTCCAATAAAAAAAAATAATATTCGGAAGGCTTTAAAAATTAAAGGTTATAATAAATATAGAATAGAGAATTCTCTATTCTATATTTAATTTAGCTAAATCAACTTATTGTAGGTTGTGAAATATTCTTAAGAGCTTGTTCTGCATTATCTTGAAGTTTAGGTTCTACAGAAATGTCCCCTAATGAAACAAAACCTACCAGACTGTTATTATCAACAACTGGAAGTCTGCGTATTTGTTTTTCACTCATTAATTGTACAGCTTCGTGTACATCCATATCAGGTGTTCCAACTACTGGATTTGCAGTCATAATTTCACTGACAGTCTGTTGATTTGAATTTTGACCCACTGCTACAGATCTTAATGCAATATCTCGGTCTGTGACAATACCAACCACACTTTCCTGCTTGCAAACAGGTAAAGAACCAATGTTGTATTGCTTCATCAATTGAGCAGCTTTCTTAATTGAGTCATCTGAGTTTAAACTTGCTATTTCTTTTGACATTATTTCTTTTAATTTCATCAAAATCACCTCCAAATATATACTTCCCATTGAAAGTATTTTTATTACATATATAAATAAGAGATTATATAATTAAAAAAAAATATATAATTAACATTTGAAAACATAAAATTTTATTTTGCAAATACACAATTATTTAATCTTGTAAAATAATATAAATAACCATATAATATTTTAAATACATTTAATTAATTGAATTATTAGGAGGTACATAAGGTGAAAGAAAGCAAAAAAGTTGTATATTACATTTGTGATGACCATAATTGGGGACATGTAAGTTACTTGGTTTGGGATGTTTTAAAAGAAGAAGGATACTTAAACCCTGCAGGATTTTCATTTGATGGCAAAGAAGTTATGAAATATGTTGATGCAAAAGAAAATGAATATTATTTTGCATCAAGTGACATTGCAATATGTTTGGATTATCCTAAATATTTGCCGGAAATGAATAAATATTTTGGAGATTTTAACATGTCAGGCATGGTAACTTGGCATGAAGGAACTAATGCTCCAGAAAAAGTTTTGACTGTTCATACTATTGGAGATGTAAATTCAGGATGTTATGGTCCGGCAAATCCGTTGTACAATCATAATTTGATGAAAGCAATGGATAAATATCGAAAGGAGTTGGGATTGGATGATTTCAAAGTAGTTACTGAAGCAACACACTGGTCCGGTGCACATGACGGAAGTGGTGATCCGGAATTGCTGCTTAAATATCCTGTTCCAATGGTTGACATAGAAGTTGGAAGTGAAGAAGAAAGCTGGTCAAATATAGAAGCTTGCAGAGCGTTGGCATGTGCACTTGTGCATATTTTTGATGAAGATGTTAAAATACACAATTTGCTGTGTGTGGGCGGTGTTCATTTTGATCCGAATTTTGCTGATGCAGTACATGCAGAGTGGAATGATGGAAAAGAATGCTTTGGTATTTCCCATATTATTGCAAATCAGTGGCTTGTTTCAGGAGAGTATGAAAATGAAAAAGGTATTAAAAAGTCTTCTGACTGCATAGATTCAATTATAGGTGGAATAGATGGAATTGTTTTTCATGATAAATTAAAAGGTTGTTATAAAGATTTAGTTCGAGTTCTTGGAGAAAAATATAATGTGCCGATTATGAAACATCAAGCATTAAGAGTGCCTGAAAATATCAATTGGGATAAATAATTCAAAAGAAACTGCTTTTATTAACATAATTAGCAGTTTCTTTGTTAAAAAGCAATTATAAATACATAGAAATACTTGAAATTGAATATTGATGTAATTAGTACATCATGGTATAATCTATTAAATATATCATTCAATGAAATATTAATAAATTATTTCATGATTAATGAGGATATAGATATTAAATCAGGAAATAAAATATGAAAGTTCAGCAAATTTATTAGGAGGTAAAAAATGAAAATTGAAACACAATGTCTGCATGAAGGATATCATCCAAAAAATGGCGAACCCAGAGCTTTGCCAATTTATCAAAGTACTACTTACACATATGATTCCACAGAACATATAGGAAAATTATTTGATTTAACTGCTGAAGGCCATATGTATTCTCGTATATCAAATCCTACAGTTGCTGCAGTTGAGGAAAAAATTGCTGCAATGGAAGGCGGTGTTGGTGCATTATGTACTACATCAGGACAAGCGGCTTCTTTAATAAGTCTTTTAAATATTTTGAAAGCAGGAGACCACTTTATTAGCGTATCTACAATTTATGGAGGAACAATAAATCTTTTTTCAGTAACAATGAAAAGATTTGGTATTGAGTGCACTTTTGTTGACACAGATGCATCTGAAGAAGATATTCAAAAAGAATTCAGGGAAAACACAAAGGCAGTTTTTGGAGAAACAATAGCCAATCCTGCAATTTCAATATTTGATATTGAAAAGTTTGCAAAAGTTGCACATAAAAACAATGTACCACTTTTTGTAGACAATACATTTGCTACTCCAATTCTTTGCAAACCATTTGAGTTTGGAGCTGATATAGTTGTTCATTCAACTACAAAATACATGGACGGTCATGCTGTACAAATTGGCGGTATAATTGTTGACAGCGGCAACTTTGATTGGACAAACGGCAAATTCTTGGAATTTACAGAACCTGATGAATCATATCATGGAGTAGTTTACTCAAAATCATTTGGAAATGCTGCTTACATAGCAAAAGCAAGGGTACAGATGATGAGAGATATAGGAGCATATCCATCTGCAATCAATGCGTTTCTTTTGAATTTAGGATTGGAAACACTTGCTGTAAGAATGGAAAGGCTCTGCAGAAATGCAGAAAAGGTTGCTGAATATTTAAGCAAATCAGAAAAAATAGAGTTTGTACACTATCCGTCTTTAGAAGGGGACAAATATCACGAACTTGCCAAAAAATATGTTCCATTAGGAAGCAGTGGGGTTATTTCTTTTTCAATTAAAGGAAGCAGAGAAAATGCCGTTAAATTCATGGATTCATTAAAACTTGCTTCAAATGAAGTTCATGTTGCAGATATCAGAACATGTGTGCTTCATCCGGCAAGCTCTACCCACAGACAACTCAACGACAGTCAGTTGGTTGCAGCAGGAATAACTCCAGGACTGGTAAGATTATCTGTAGGTATTGAAAATATTGATGACATACTTGAAGATGTTGAACAAGCTTTAGCGCAAATATAATTTGCTGATTGAAAATAATGTGCTTATTAATGAAGAACTAATTAAAAAAGCATAAAAAGTAATTTTCTTCTTTGCAATAATGTAAATTTAGAAATAATGAAAAAATCTCTCGAACATTGTTTGTGAG
>JBASLQ010000555.1:0-1528 GCA_049656425.1 Sedimentibacter sp. | reverse complement strand
ACCTTATCAATCTCAACATACTTTGCAATTTCTGAAGGAATAATACCAAAGTTCTCGGCAGTTACACAAATAATATATTTCACTGCAGTATCATCAATATGAACCTCCTGCTCTGTTCCGTTAACACATTCTATAAATGATTTTCCATCCTGTATTCGCTTTATTGAACGAACTCCTTGGGCATACGCCGCACCAATTGCTTTATACACATCCTTTTTGATATCATCATTTATTCCATTTAACGCATTAAGTGTTAGAATTTTACTTTTACACTCACAAAAAAGTGTTCCTTCTAGCATACATACAGTTACATCCGCTTCGCCATCTTCATCTGTATATTTTAGCGATCTGAGTATATTTTCTTTGTTAACTATTCGTTCAAAATACAACTGAGTTAAATTCTCTACAACATCACCCCTGTTTTGGGTATATCTTCCTACCACTTTTTTATCAAAAATTTTCTCAGCTATAAAAGTATAGTGAAAGAGCTTTGGTAAATTCATTAATGATGAAAATAACAATGGCATGTATATATATTCTCCAAAATCAACAAATGGCTTTGATATCAAAATTTTAAATTCCTCTAAATCTACTTTTTTGTAATCTCCTACAAAAGCCTTAACACTTAAATAATCGCAGATATAATCTACTTCTTTTGAACCAATAGCACTTCGCAAATTTTTTTTATTTATTCTGAAAATATATCCTTCTTTTATACTCGGCAATTGTGGTTTTGTTCTTCCACAAAATGCTTTTATCATATTTTGAACTTTATATTTTTCTGAATAAGCTTTTGCGACTCTAACTCCATATGTATGGAAAATATATAAGATCATCTTTTTGCATGAAGTAAAAGAAAAACCCAATTTAGTTTTTATTTCCTGATCTAATGGAGAATACAATTTTTCTGCAAAACTAATAAGTTGATAAATATATCCATCTCCACGAAATGCCATATTTTTTACTTTCATATGTTGTGCTTGTAAAAATGCCTCTTTTTTTTCATCTGTCGCATTTACCATCTTTAGTGTTTCAGTAAATAATTCTTCAATATTCGGAGCAAAAGCCTCTTTACAATGTTTTTCTAACTTGAGATAATCCTCCCATTCAAATGGTTCATTTCCACTCTCTTTACATGCGAATAACGCATTAGTTGCAAAATACTCAGATGCAGATATTAGTGAATCTACACCATGGCCATATAGCAGCATCTGCATTTCGATTATTCCAGATAGAACATCCTCCAATGAGTATTTTGATAGAAATTCTACTACTTCATCTGTTTTGCTCATTTCATCCCTTAACCTACTTTCACGCAATTTTTGATTCGTCTGTTACTTTTAATTGCATATTAACCTTATATATAAAATGAGAAATTCATAATCCCATGTAAATTGGAATTTGCCGACTATTTTACCATCCAATCAATTGATTCAAAACTCACATTTCTACAGGAAATCTGTACGAAAACAGATTATCCGTTTCCTATCTCATAAGTATCGAAACAAAAACGATATCTATCTTATTG
>JBASLQ010000554.1:0-7172 GCA_049656425.1 Sedimentibacter sp. | reverse complement strand
GAATCTATTTGAGCTAACAGAGTTGTTGGTATTTGAACATAGTCTATACCTCTCAAATATGTAGAGGCTGCAAAGCCTGCTAAGTCCCCAACAACTCCGCCTCCTAATGCAATTATCAAATCACCTCTTGTAATTCCATATCCTGCAAGGCTTGTATATACACTTTTCAATGTATCAATGCACTTGCTTGCTTCACCAGGCTTAACAATTATAAAATTAATTTTAAAATCATATTTGACCAATGATTCTTTTAATGCTTCTCTATATAATTTATAAACATTTTCATCAGTGATAACTGCTATATTGCTCTCTTTATAAATATTGCTTATTTCATAACCTGCATTATTTATAATGTCATTTTCAATTAAAATATCATATTTATTTTTATCTAGATTGATATTAAGCCTTTTCATAATTAATCTCTTTTCTTAGAATACTGCTCTTTTTAAATAATAATTCTAAAGAATGCAAATCGTCTTTATCAATTATATCATAAATATTGTTAATGTCATTTATTAAGACTGAAAGTTCAGCTAAAATATTTTTTTTATTTTCATATAGAAGCTGGCACCATAAGTCACAATTTATATCAGCTACTCTGGTCATATCTCTAAAGCTTCCACCAATGCAATCAATACTTTTCTCAAATTTTGAGTTAGTCATGAGCGCACTTGCTATGACATGAGGCACCTGGCTAGTATAAGCTATTATTTCATCGTGCATTTGTGGTGTTATTTCAATTATTTTTTTAAACCCTATTTTTAACAATATTTCTTTTAAAAACAATACAGACTCTTCTGTATTGCTTTCATCGGGAGTCAATATGAAATTAGCTCCAAGAAATATAGCATCATCAGAAAATTCATATCCAACAGATTCCTTGCCAGACATTGGATGACCTCCTATGAAATTAAGATCATCCCTCATTATTTTTTTTGCTTCCGTAACAATTTTACTTTTAATACCTGATGTATCTGTTATTAAAGCATTATATTTAAAATTGCCTATATTGCTTTTTATGAAATCCAATGTAGTATCTGGATAAGTACACATTATTACTATTTCAGAATTTTCAAGAGGGTATTTAGGATCAACATAGTATTCATCAATAATTCCCGCTTTTTTAGATTCTTCCAAAGCATTTATATTTAAATCTACAGCCCAAAGATTTTTTACATTTAAGTTTTTTCTTAATGCTTTAGCAAGAGAACCGCCTATTAAACCCAATCCCACAATTGTTATATTTAAATTATCTATATTGCTCACTTTACACCTCCCATATCTATATTTCTCTTTCTTCAATTGCCGCAAGCAACTTTAATTTTTCCATAAGATGTTCAAATTTAGCTGGTTTAATGGATTGTGCACCATCAACTAACGCATTTTCAGGGTCGTTATGCACTTCAATTATTAATCCATCGGCTCCTGCCACAATTGCTGCTTTTGCCAATGGTTCAACCATCCACCACAAACCTGCAGCGTGACTTGGATCAACAATTACCGGTAAATGACTTAGCTTTTTTATTGCCGGTATCGCACTTAAATCCAAAGTGTTCCTGGTGAATTTTTCAAAAGTCCTTATTCCACGTTCACACAAAATAACATTGTTATTTCCACCGGCCATAATATATTCAGCTGACATTAATAATTCTTCAATTGTTGCTGAAAGGCCTCTTTTTAAAAGAATCGGTTTATTTGTTTTTCCAAGTTGTTTTAACAAATCAAAGTTTTGCATATTTCTTGCTCCAACTTGTATTACATCAACATCTTCAACAAAATCATCCAGGAATTCAGTGGACATAATTTCCGTAACAATAGGAAGACCTGTTTCTTGACGCGCAATTTTCAGCAATTCCAATCCTTCTTTTTTTAAACCTTGAAAGCTGTATGGAGATGTTCTAGGTTTAAATGCTCCTCCTCTTAAAAAACCTGCACCTGACTTTTTAACAGATTCAGCAATATTTAAAATTTGATCTTCACTTTCAACAGAACATGGTCCTGCAATTATGGCTAATTTTTTACCTCCGATGGTATTATTTCCAACGTTAATTATAGTATTTTCCGGATGAAATAACCGGTTTGACTTTTTATAAGGTTCCTGTACTAAAATAACTTTGTCAATTGCTTCAAGTGTTTGAAAATAACCTGGATCAATACTGCTTGTATCTCCAACAACTCCCATAATGTGATAATTCAAGCCTCTGGACTCATAAACTTCAAATCCGTTAAGATGGATTTTATCCTTTACATCCATAATTTCTTTTTCACTAGCGTTCTTGTTAATTACTAATATCATTTCAATCCTCCAAATTTATATTATTTTTAGAATAATGTTTAAAAAAAAGAGCCCCTAAAGGACTCTTCTAACAATCGTAGATAGAATATAATTACTTATGTTAACTGTAATTGTATAATAAAAATTTATGTTGTAATCCCTTGTAATTATATTTATGCAATTTTTTTGTACAAAAATAATAGTAATAAAAATTACTATAATAATAGTTATACAAATTAGCTACACAAATGTTTTTTACAACTTTCATTTTTATTTCTCTCCATCATTTCAAGTTAATTAAAGACATTCTACCACATAAATTAGAGTTGTCAACTGTTATTTTAAAATATTAATTAACCGAAATAATTGAATTTTGAAATAGCGATTATATAAATATTATTAAGCTTTGAAACTTCCTAGAATTTTTAAAAATGGAAGCTCGTTTTTTAATTGATACAAAATAGATTTTACATTATTGTTTAAAAGATTACCCTCGAAGTCTAAATAAAACATGTATTCCCATGTGCTTTTTAAATTTGGCCTCGAATATATATATGATAAATTGCAATTATAATAAGAAAAAATCGACAGCACATCATCCAGAGAACCAGTTTTATGAGGCACATTAAAGACTATACTGATTCTGTTATGGTCTTCTTCATACAATAGTTTTTCTGATATTGCAGCAAATCGTGTGTAATTTTGTTTTTGATTGTTTATCTGCTTATCAAATATTTTAAGGCCATAGTTCACTGCTGCTTCAGTAGAACAAATACAAGCAATTTGTTTATCATTTAATTGAGCAATTTTTTGAGCTGCAACAGCTGTATTGATTTCTTCTATCGGTTTAATACTATGATTTACAATATATTCTTTACATTGTAAAATCGCCTGTGGATGTGAGTATACTTCTTTAATGTCTTCAATTGTTGCATCAACAACACCTGCAAGACAATGGTCAATTTTTTTCACATAAGTGTAGTTTATATACAAATCGTATTTCAACAACAAATCATAAACTTCGTTTATATAACCCGATGTTGAGTTTTCAATTGGAACTACACCAATGTCTGCAGAACCTGCATGGACTGTTTCAAATACATCTTCAAAAGAAGGTCTGTTTACGAGAGTGCTGTTTTCAAACAAAGCTTTTGCAACACTTTCTGAATATGAGCATGGTAACCCTTGATAACAGACAGTTTGTATGTTTAGCTTTTTTGATAATTTCAAATTTCCTAAATCCATATTCATTTTGAGAAGCAAGCTGTATTTATTCTTCCTTTCTAAAGACATCAATGTTTTCATGAAACAATTATATTGCATTTCATATTTATTATTTAAATCAGCTTCAATTTCATTATTAATACTGAGATTATTCTTAACTGAGTTATTGCCATTTTGATTAGCAATTAGAGAAATTTTTTCAAGCACAGACATTCTTTCTGAAAACAGGCATTTCATAGCCTCATCATTTTCCTTTATTTTCTCCATTAAATAATTATATTCCATAATTTCACCTAAATTTCTCTTCCTACAACAGCAGCGATTGTTTTTAACTTTATCATCATTTCTTTGAATGCACTGTAAGTTAAAGATTGCGCCCCGTCACAAAGTGCATTTTCCGGATCGTTATGCACCTCTATAATAAGACCGTCAGCCCCTGCAGCAACAGCAGCCATTGATAATGATTCAACCATCCAATTCATTCCTGCAGCATGGCTTGGATCTACAATTACAGGAAGATGGCTTAACTTTTTCAAAGCAGGTATTGCGCTGATATCAAGAGTATTTCTTGTAAATGTTTCAAAAGTCCTTATACCTCTTTCACAAAGAATAACATTGTCATTACCTTCGCTCATTATATATTCAGCTGACATGAGAAGTTCTTCTAATGTATTTGAAAATCCTCTTTTTAAGAGTATAGGTTTCTTGACTTTGCCAAGTTCTTTCAATAGTTCAAAATTTTGCATATTTCTTGCACCTACTTGGAAAATATCTACTTTATCAATAAACATTTCGATATGTGCCGGATTGGTTATTTCAGAAACAACAGGCATGGATGTTTCTTTTTTTGCAGCATTTAAAAATTCTAAGCCATCAGCTTTAAGCCCTTGGAACGAGTATGGAGATGTGCGCGGTTTCCATGCTCCGCCTCTCAATATAGAAGCACCTTCATTTTTAACATGTTTAGCTATATCAGTTACCTGATTTTCACTTTCTACTGAACACGGACCTGCCATAATAATAACTTTTGATCCACCTATTTCAATACCATTAATATTAATAACAGTATTTTCCGGGTGCATTTTCCTGTTAGCTTTTTTATATGGTTCCTGCACTTTAATTATTTTGTCTACATTTTCATTTAAATAAATTGAATTTACATCTAAAGAAGATGTATCTCCTACTAACCCCAGAACAGTTGTGCTTTGGCCAATTATCGAATTAACTTTAATGTTATACTTGCACAGCATATTTGTAATCTTTAAAGTCTCACTCTCTGAAGTTCCATTCTTTAATACAATTATCATATCTTTTTCCTCCATTTTAATAATTAATTTTGAATATAAAAAAACCTTCCACCCCTATAATTAATATAGGGGCGAAAGGTTATATTTCTTCCGCGGTACCACCCAAATTCAGCTATGCTGCACTTTTTTTCGAATACGAGATATGCATCTGATATTCTATCCTAGTAACGCAGGAAATACGACTTAGCCTACTTAGTTCAGCAAAGCAGCTCAAGAGGGAACTTCAATATGATTTCCCTAATACTCGCTTTCAGTCTAAGACGAATACTCCCTGTTAGTGTCCTCAAATTTACTTTCATCTATCATAGCCATTTATATTATTTTTAGTATAATATAATTAAAATCATTAATTGTCAATAATTTTTTTTAATTTTTTTTAAAACCCTTTTTTTAAAATTTTTTTTAAAACCTTAATTGAAAAAGAGGGTATCCTCTATTTTTATATTACATATTCATTTAAGCAAATTATTTTGCTTCCTTTTTTAATTTCTCTTCCCGGAATACCTACAACTGTTGAATTTGGACTTGTATCGTCTAATACAACTGCATTGGCTCCGACTTTTGTACCTGAAGCAATATAAATGTTTCCAAGTATTTTTGCTGAACTTCCTATTGTAACATTGTCTCCAACTGTTGGATGTCTTTTTCCTTTTTCATTGCCTGTTCCACCAAGCGTCGCTCCATGAAACATTGTCACATTATTTCCAACTACTGCAGTTTCACCTATAACAACACCCATGCCGTGATCAATAAACAATCCCTTGCCTATGGTTGCTCCCGGGTGTATTTCTATTCCAGTCATATGTCTTCCCATGTTAGATACCCATCTAGCCAGAAAAAATCTTTTCTTTGAATAAAGATTATGAGATATTTTGTAAGCAATTAATGCTTTTATGTGAGGATACAAAAGAAACACCTCTATTCTGTTTCTAGCTGCCGGATCTCTGTCAAATACTGAATCTATATCATCAATTATGGATTTGATAAATCTAATCATAATATCATTCCTTTCTAGTAATATTTAACCATCGACAAGTATTTTTCTCCACCATCCGGAGATACCGTCAATATTTTTTTGCTGCGGCCATATTTTTCTGCCAGCTTTCTAGCTGCTGCAACATTGGCTCCTGTAGATATACCAACTAAAATTCCTGTTTTGGCTGATACTTCAACGGCAGTATCTATTGCCTCTTCATCTGAAACAGTCAATATTTCGTCAACATTGTCTCCGCTGTATGTTCCAGGTATAAAACCAGCGCCAATTCCCTGAATTTTGTGAGGTGACGGGTTTCCTCCTGAAATAACTGCTGACCTTGAAGGCTCTATTCCTGCTGTAATAATATTCTTATTGTATTCTTTAAGCCTTTTTGCAACTCCTGACAAAGTTCCTCCTGTGCCCACAGCCGCTGTAAATATATCTAAATCATTTAATTGATGAATTATTTCCTCTGCTGTTGTACTATAATGAATTTGTGGATTTGCAGGATTATTGAACTGGTCAGGCATGAAATATTTTTTGTCTTCTTTTAACATTTCATTTGCTCTTGCAATTGCTCCTGTCATTCCTTTTTGACCTTCAGTTAAAATAAGTGTTGCACCATGTGCTGCTATAATATTGCGTCTTTCTACGCTCATTGTTTCCGGCATAGTAATTATTACTTTATATCCTTTAATTCTTCCTATCAGTGCCAGACCAATACCCATGTTGCCGCTGGTTGGTTCAACAATGACACTGTTCTTTTTTAAATGACCTTTGTTTTCTGCATCTTCAATCATTCCCAGTGCTGCTCTGTCCTTAATGCTTTCGCCCGGATTGAATTTCTCCATTTTTATAAAAATATTTTCTCCTGGCAATTGAACAATAGGAGTGTTGCCTATTAATTTTAACGTTGTGTAATTATTATTCATATATTACCATCCCTTTCATTTAACCACTAAACCGGAAAATATTATATATAGCTAATGCATGCAGATTTGTGGGAGAATACGCAGTTTCGTTCACCAATTTCTTTGCTCGTTGCGGTAGGGCATACAAAAACTCCGCCTCTATGTCAGAGACGGAGTATATCCGCGATTCCACTCTTTTTGGCACATTACTGCCCTCCTTGATTTAGCACTATCATGCTATTCTATTTTAACGGATAAGCTCCGCAGCAGCCTACTTTAATTTAATAATTTCGGTGCTGTACTCCAAAGGGCACTTCACATATATATCCAATAAGCATCTTTTCAGCCAAGGGATGCTCTCTCTTGAAATTCAATATATATTACTTTCCTTCTTCATTGTATTTCCTACTAATTTAGTTGGGTATATTTTTTACTTATTATATTATACTCAATATAAAAATGCAACAGTTTTTTTAAAA
>JBASLQ010000553.1:0-4887 GCA_049656425.1 Sedimentibacter sp. | reverse complement strand
CGAAAATTATTGGATATATTTCATAAATAATCATTTATGTTATAAACTTTCATTAAATCATTACAATTAATTACAAAAAAATCAGAATTTCTCAATTCTGATTTTTTTAATATTATTAAAATATATTGTTTTTGTATTGGATGTATAAAGCTCTGATTTCAGACATCTTTTCATTCATTTGTTTTTGCAAATCAGATGCAGTATCATAATCGCCTTCATTTAAAGCTGTTTTTATTTTTGTGAATATACATTTTTTTGTCATGCTGTCTTTCATTAGTTTTGTTTTCAGATATATGATTTTTTCCCAGTTAACCACATCAAGGTCTGTTGCATGGTTTTGCTCGTCATGCAATTTTATAAATGTTTTTAATAACATTATATTGTCATGAATAATTCTGCCTTTAAGTTCATTTTTCCATTTTTGTGATGTTGATTCTTTAAAAGAATTTATCAGTTCATCTGTAAAAACGTCACCTTTTTTCAAAACTTGCTGTTTTAAATCATTAGAAGTAAATCCACTTAAATTTTCCCAAACTGTAGCAGGTGCTATACCATAAAGTTTGTTTCTTTCTTCTTCAGAATAACGTTCAAAAACATCTTCTTCACTTCTGTATTCTCTGAATTTCTCTAAATAAACACCTTCGTCACCATATTTTTTGGATATTTCTTTTTCTAAGTCATCAGAAGTCATTCCTGATTGCGTTACTTTTAATATACCATCTAACATTGCTTGATATGATGCAGCAATAACCAGGTATGTATTAGAATATGGGTTTGGTGACCTTAATTCAAATCTTGTAGCAAGCGGGCTGCTTGTGTCTCTTATTACACCAACTAATACCGAGCGGTTTCTTGAAGGTGATTCCTTAGTTCCTCCCAAAGATGTAACTGTGCATATAGGAGCTTCAAATCCAGGTTTCAATCTGTTAAAAGCATCATTCGTAGCTGTTATTATAGGATTTACAACTTCATAATTTTTTAAAATACCCATCAGAGCACCATAGCCAATTTCACTTAAGTACTGTCTTTTCATGTCATTTGGAGCAAACAAATTGATTCTTTTTCCATTTTTAAGTTTTATTGCAACGCCTAAATGAACATGTTCTCCGTTTCCTGCAACACCTTCAATAGGCTTTGCCTTGAACATAACTTCCAAGCCATGGTGTCTGAATAGATCTTCTATTAATTCTCTTATGAAAATTTCATTATCTGCAGTCTGAAGAGAATTTGAAAATCTCCAATCTATTTCAAGCTGTTCCATTACATGCGTAATTCTGCCCTTGGAATCTATTTTGTTTGCAATTCCGCCAACCTCCTTGTGAGCCATTTCAGGTTTTAAATCATAGCATTCAAGCTGATCCATTATTTTTTCAAGAACCGTTCTTACAGTACCCATAGTTCTTTTCCAATATTGTTCTTTCAATACTTGTGAAGTATGAAGTTCTTCAAAATCTGCGCTTTGTTCAGGCGTTTTCACCCACATTTCAAGTTCAGTTGCTGATGTTAAGACAACTTCTTCTAAATCATCATATTTAAAACCCAAAGATTCGCAAATATTTGAATTGCTGTTAAGCAATGCTTTTATTTCTTCTTTAAAGTTTAAGGATGCTCTTTTAAGAATTGATCTGGAACATACCTGTTTTCCGCTATGTATAATGAAAGAAGGAATTTTTAATGTTCCTACCTGAAGCCCGTTTTCATCATTATAATATTCATAATTGTAATCAACAAACCACACGCAATCCATATCAGGCAAAATATCAACTTTTGCATCGCTTAAATCAGCTATGCCTTGAAGTTCAACACTTGATCCATCTGTCTGGATACCATATTTCAACATATCTTCCATATCTTTAAGAAATAATTTTATCGGTATTTTTTCATCAGTTCCATTGCCTCCAATGTCGACACCCATAAAAGATACAAACTGAATTTCAGGATGTTCTTCAAGTATTCTTGTCAAATCTTGTATGCCGTGGTGTTCAGGCTTTATGGTATATATCATTTTACTCATATGTTCCTCCCTGTTTTTTTATAGTTTGTATTCTAGCATATGAACAAAGCCATTGCAAGAAAAAAAGTATGCCTTTTAATATTTATGAGCCTTTTGTGCGAATTATTTAAAACTACTTTGTATTATCGTTCGTGTTTTAATCACTGCAAATATTTATAAGTTCAGAAGGCTCTGATATAAGGTAATCAGGTTTATGCTTTTTAAGACTTTCCACTGTATTATATCCCCAGCTTACTGATGCAACATCTATTCCGGCATTTTTGGCTGCATGGATATCCCTTATTTCATCACCTACATAAAGAAATTCACTGTTTTTTAGTTTTTCTTTTTTCATAATTCTTTTCATTTTAGTTTCTTTGCCAAACATAGATGTACTTGCAATAAAATCAAAAATACCTGCATTATATTTTTCCAAAAACACTTGCACATTTGTTTTTGAATTTGTTGTAATAATTGCAGTTTTTATTCCCATATCTTTTAGTTTTATAACTGTGTCCATTATATCACTTTTGCAAGGTTTAATATTTTTCATATCTTGTGTTAAAAGATTCTTTCCCCTTTTAAGCAGAAATGGCAAATATCTTTTTTTAAGCTCAACATATGCTATCAATTCCTTAGCACTCATTTTCTTAATATGGCCCAGTTCATCTATGGTAATATTTCTTAAATTATATTTTTCAGCTAACTTTTGATATATTACAAAATTAACCTCTTCAGTATCAGCAAGAGTTCCATCAAAGTCAAAAAATACATATTTATATTTCACCATTATCCATCCTCATCCTACTAATATATCATATAAGAAAAGCATAATATAATTAAATGCATTTCTGTATGCATTTCAACTATATTATATTTTTCTTATTGAGTCAATTTAAAATATTTTTAAAAAAACTCCTGTAAAGGAGTTTTCTATAAAGATTTCATTATTTTACTGCAGCCATTTTTAATAAATCTCATATATTCATCTTCTTCAATAAGCTGAGGATATATGATATCAGAAGTTTTGTCTCTTAAAAATTCTTGGATTTTTTCTTTAGACTTTTTAATGTTGACGCCATTTATTTCTTTTAAATTTATTTTAAAATTGAATTCATTTATATTATCAGTGTATTTTTCAAAAAAATTGTTTATTGCCTTATAATCATAGCACCTTAGTATATTTTTAACAGCAACGCCCAGCTCTTTGTCACTTAACTCTAAATTATTATGTATTGTAAGCTTGCTTGCATTAAATTTATAATATTCATCAAACCACAAATGGCAATAATACCCCAAAACAAATGATTTTTGTACAATATTCAGCTTTTTAAAGTTAAATTGTTCATAAAATTCCCTTACATCCATGTTTCCATCTTCATCGAAGCTATGCAATTCCTCAAAATCATCTTCATTTATTGTATCTGGGGAAACAATACCTATTATAAAACTCGGCATGTCTATTTCATCCTCAGAATTTTCTATAAAAATTTTACCAAAGTGCATGTTAGTACTTATTGGCGGCATTTGTTTATTGTACTCCTTTTTGAATAGTTCTTCTTCATTATAGCAAATTTATAATAATTTGTACAGTATTATTTAGACAAAACTATTTGCGGAGGATCAGTAATCTCTCCTGTTTTTGGGTTCACAAAAGCTAGCCAGTATCCATTTTCTTTTTTATTTTCTTTATTGCCGTATGACCAATTTTTAAATCCTGTTATTCCTTTGTAAGGCTGTTCTTCTTTAGTAAACTCTCCTGGGACTCCATAAATAAATTTAGCAATATCATCATTTTCTTTATATATGCCAAACACATAGTGGCCGTATTTTCTCATAAGACTGTTACATGTTGTAACACGGTTTGACATTGGGTATGGATAATATGAACTTATAATTTGATTGTAATATGGCAAAAATCCATTTTTTATGCCCATTTCGTCATACGGTATATACCACCAGTTAAAGTTTTTAATTTTAACTGACAAAGGTTCAACCGATTTGTAATCTTTCAAAGTGTTATATAAATTTTCATGGAGTTTATTTTTATGTTTAAGCAACTCCACTGAATCATTACTAGTTTGTGTTTCTTCAAAATTCTCCTTTATTTCTTCTATTTCTTCATACGAAGTTTTTACATCTGCCTTAACATTATCATTTGATTCATAAATTTCTTCTTGAATTTCTTCTTGCAATTCATCTTGCATTTCTTCTTGAATTTCTTCGATTATTTCTTCTTTTTCTTGTTCATTGATTTCCTGTGTTTTTTCCATCTTAAATACATCATCAAATTCCTTAATTGCATTTGATGATGTATTGGTATTTTTCTCTGTTTCGTCAAGCTTTTTAATTATGTCTAAGCTTGTAGGATTAAACAAATTAGAATAAAGAGCTATTTTACCATTTTTCACAACTGCACAAATGTTGTAATCTTCAATAGCATTGTTGCTTCCAAAGGTAAGTATTTTTTTAATCATACCTTTTTTATTGTTAATGTCTCCTAGTTTTAATTTATTTGCTTTATCCTTATATAAATAAACTTCGCTTGTTGATTTTACATCTCCTAAATTTTCAACTGATACTATTACATTTCCTCTTATTCCTCTTATATCTAGACGAACATATCCTCTAGCTTTGTCTTTCTTATTAACTGACTCGAAAAATTTCATCACTCTATAATTTTTATTATTCATATATACCTCCTACAACTATTACCCGTTATTTATTTATATGCTGCAATTTTCATATAATTACAGTTTTATACAAGCATTATATTATAGAAGTTTGGCTATATCATACAGCGAGCTTAAAACCAGCCAATTTTGGGGGAAGTACCTCATTATATTCCAAACGCCTGTACCTTCAAACCCATATTCAGTAATTAAATTCAACCT
>JBASLQ010000552.1:0-6845 GCA_049656425.1 Sedimentibacter sp. | reverse complement strand
CACATGAGCAATTTTTAATGTTAGCTTATTTGCTCCTCCAATATGCCCGCTTAAAAGAGAAATAACATTCAGCCCTCTTTCATCCATACATATAACGGCAGGATCTGTTTTTTTGCTGGTCACAAATGGAGCTATAGCTCTTACTGCTATTCCCGCTGCTCCTATGAAAATTATGCAGTCCTTATTTTTAAAAGACTTTTCGGTGCTTTTATATAAATTTTCCTGTCTTAATTTAACATGTTTTCCTGCGCTTACATATCTTTCAGGAACAAATGCTTCTATGTTGCATTCCTTTAAACTTTCTATAATTTTGTCACATAGTCTAGCACCATTTCCGGAAAAAGCATATATGTCCATATTCATTTTTCGATTCCAACAATTTTATATATTTTTTCCATATCTATAGAATCTCTCACACAATCAGCTAATATATCATATTGATTTTCTTTGTACTTCTTCATGTCAAAATCTTCAAGATTGTTTAAAGATATACCCTTTTGCTCAGCTAATATTTTTACAAGTGCATTAACTACTTCGCTGTTATCGAAAATGCCGTGTATGTAGCTTCCTGCAACATTGTTGTTTACACATCCATCAAGCTTATCATCTATTGTGTTCATTTGGTCACCTTCAATAATTTCAGTGTCTCCCATATGAATTTCATATCCTGCAACTTTAATTCCTGACAATTTCTCATACAAGCCATTTAATTTATTGATTTTACCATTTGTTTGAGTTGTTGTTTTTTCTTTATAAAAGGTAGTTCGGGTTTTCAAAAGTCCAAGTCCTCTGATACTTCCTCCACCTTCTACATTGTCAGGATCATTAATTATTTCTCCAAGCATTTGATAACCGCCGCAAACTCCAAAAACTGCTTTGCCTTCACTTGCATATCTTTTGATTTTTGTTTCCAAGCCAGATTGCCTAAGCCACTTTAAATCTTCAATAGTATTTTTAGTTCCAGGTATAATTATCATATCAGGTTCGCCTATATCTATTGTTGATGATACATATCTTACAGAAACACCTTTTACCATGGAAAAAACATTGAAATCAGTAAAATTTGACAATCGAGGCAATTTTATCACTGCTACATCTATTAAGCTATGTTCATGATTGTTCTCCAATCTTTCTGAAAGACTGTCTTCATCATCTATGTCAATTTTTAAATAAGGAACAACACCTAACACACTTACATTTGTAATATCACGAAGCATATCTAATCCCGGTGTCAATAAATTAATATCTCCTCTGAATTTATTGATTACAAATCCTTTAACTCTTGATTTTTCTTCATCATTAAATAAAAGCATTGTACCTGCCAGTGATGCAAAAACTCCTCCCCTGTCAATATCTCCTACAATTATTACAGGAGCATCCACCATTTCTGCCATGCCCATATTTACTATATCTTGTTTTCTTAAGTTTATTTCAGCAGGGCTGCCAGCGCCTTCAATTACTATAATGTCATATTCCTCTGCCAAAGAATTATATGATTTCATAATATGAGGAATCATATCTTGCTTGTAAGTGTAGTATTCACTTGCAGTCATATCTTTGAAAACTTTACCGTTTAATACAACTTGTGAGCCTTTATCACCTGTAGGTTTTAATAAAATCGTGTTCATTCTTACATCAGGCTCAATTCCTGCTGCTTCTGCTTGCATTACCTGAGCCCTTCCCATTTCTAATCCATCTTTAGTTATATAGGAATTTAAAGCCATATTTTGTGATTTAAATGGAGCTGTTTTATATCCATCCTGCTTGAATATTCTGCAAAGTGCTGCTGTTATTAGACTTTTTCCTGCGTTAGATGTTGTTCCTTGTACCATTATCACTCTAGCCATATGCTTGTTCCTCTCCTTTGATTTTTGGTAATGTTCATTATTAAATCAACATATCCTTTTTCATGTTTTCCTGTTTGTGAGCTTGTTTGATGATCTGACACTATAATTATTTTTGTATTTTCATTAATTTTTTCATATATTGCACTTAAAAATTCCCTGTCTATTTTTTCAATGAATTTTATTTTACCCACTACATCTTTACGGTGAGACACTTCATCTGTTCCGTTTATGTGAGCTATTACAACATCATGACTTTTTATTTCATTCATAACAGCATTTGCTTTTTCAACTAAATCAGTATCTGTATCACCTGTTGCATATTTTAGTTCTGGCAAGTCAATATTCATGCACTTGGCAATACCTTTTACAATTTCCGCACTGCATACACAAGAACATGATTTATTGTGCAAAGCTGAAAACTCAGGTAATTTAATTATCTCTGAAACACCCCAAGGATAAAACATGTAATCAATTTTGTTTATTGTAATTTTGTTGTTTTCAACAAATTCATTAAGTACATTTATATTTTTAATATCCATAAGCAGTCCATCCATACTTTGACCGATATTTTCATGAGGTGGAGCATTTTTTAAAGCAGCAGTAAGTTTATTTTTATTGACTATTAATAGGTTTCTGTAATTGCTTATATGATGAAATTTTATACCGCTACTAACTTTCACATGATGTGCAGCAGTCTCCATTTCACTGCTGCTTAAGCCTTTTCCGTTAAAAGACTCCAGCTTATTGTTTTTAATGCTCACTAAATTACACCTAAGAACAGCTTCATCATGTTTAATATGAATATTTCCTGCTACGGCTTCTAAATATGCTCTGTTTTTTGGTATTAATTTTTCTTCTACTCCAAGAATTGAAAGTATGCAGTTTAAACTGTCAGGTTCTCTGCCAGAAGGATAGAATGTGGTTTTAGTGCAAATTCCTTTTTTAATAATTTTGTCTATTGTTGGTGTATCTGCATATTCCAAAGGAGTCATTCCATTAAGCTCAGGAACTTTTTCTTCACTTATTCCATCTAATATAATCAATATTGTTTTCATCTTTTACCCATTATTTCTTTTAATTTATCAATGAACAATTTATTTTCAATTCTAGTTCGCACTGCAATTCTGTAATATTTATTGCTTAGGTTCATATAATTTGAACAGCTTCTGATTAATATTCCTTTTTTTAGCAATTCTTCTTTTAAATCTACTTCTTCAGTAATTTTAAAAAATATATAGTTAGCATGAGATTCATATGTTTTAATTTTAAGTTTGTTCATTTCATCAACTAAGTAATTTCTCTGCTCGTAAATATATGAAACGGATTTTTGCACATATTCTTTTTCTTTTAACGCTGCAACACCTGCAGCTTGAGCTATGGTTGAAACATTCCAAGGAGGCCCAGATGATTTTAAACCATTTATAATTTCTATGTTCGATGACATACAATATCCAAGGCGTATGCCCGGTATGGCATATGTTTTTGTAAATGCTTTTAAAATAATTAAATTGTCATATTTTTTCATTAAGCTGCTTACACTGTATTTTTCTTTGGAGTCAACAAAGTCTAAAAAGCATTCATCTATTACTGCAGTTGCTCCAATTTCTTTGCATCTGGAAATTATTTTCTCTAAAGTTTCCTTATCAGCAAGCTGCCCGGTGGGATTATTGGGATTGCAAATAAAAACAATGTCTGTATCAACATTTATGCTGTTTAAAATACTGTTTGTAATTTTAAACTCACTTTTTTCATGAAGTCTATAGTAATTAATACAAGTACCGACAGTTTTCAAAGATTGTTCGTATTCGCTGAATGCAGGTGCTGTTACCAGTCCATTTTTAGGTTTTAAATAAACAGCAATTCTAAATATTGCTTCTGCAGCACCATTTGAAGTGAAAATCCATTCTTCCAGTACCTGCTCATACAGAGCAATAGCTTTTACTAATTCCCTTGAATTTATATCAGGATATCTGTCTGAATATTTAATTGAATTTATCGCAGCGCTTTCAACGTTTTTAGGTATTCCTAAAGGGTTGATATTTGATGAAAAATCTATTATCTCATTTTCTTCAATTCCTGTTTCTTTTGATGCAGTATATATATCTGCACCATGGGAATTTACGTTCATTTCTACCTCCATAAAAGCAACAATGCTATACCTGTAAGCAAACACAGCAATGATGTTGCATACATTAATTTGTTGGCTCTTTTTATATCTTCTGTTTCAACTTTTCTTATGTCATCTCCTATTGTAGGTTTTGAAACAAGTATTCCTCCATAATAATTGTCTCCTCCAAGCATTATGTTTAATGCTCCTGCACATACGGACTCCGTTTGTGCCGAATTTGGACTTTTATGGTTATATCTGTCCCTTTTGAATATTTTATATGCATTTTTATAATCCATTTTTATTATAAATGATGCTGTTATCATTAAATATGCTGCGATCCTTGAAGGTATGTAATTGGCAACATCATCTGCAATAGCTGAAAATCTTCCCATATTAATATATTTTTCATTTTTATATCCAACCATGGAATCTAATGTATTAATTGCTTTATACATAAAGCCAAGAGGTGCACCGCCTAATAAAATAAATATAAGTGGTGCAATTACTCCGTCTGATGTATTTTCAGCCACTGTTTCAACAGCTGCTTTTGCTATGGAGTTGTTATTAAGCTGCTTTGTATCTCGTCCAACTATGTAAGATAAAAATCTGCGAGCTTCGTTAATATTGTTATTTTCTAAAGCAGTGTACACTTTCATACTTTCATCTTTTAAGCTTTTAGTTGCTAAAATGTAGTAACACATAATGCTTTCAATAATTATAGAAAACATTATATTTATTTTTGAAGCTAGAAATAAAAGCAAATATGGTATGATGAATGACAAACCAACAACTGTAAACCAAAGGGCAGCACCTGCTTTTCTTTCATCGATGCTGCTTTTGCATTTTTTTCGAAGCTTTTGTTCAACTTTTTCAATTAGTTTTCCAATGAGCCTTATGGGATGAGGAAACCCTTGAGGATCTCCCATTGCTATATCTAATGCATAGCCTGCTATTAACGGAATCATATGAATCATATTGAGTTCACCCTGTATTCAACACATTTTTCCACAAAATTTCTTGCGAAATTCATATTGCCTAAAAGATGTAAGTGAGGATAGCCTAAAAATTTTGTGTCATCTGAAATTATGGAATCCCATTGTGTTTTCGATTCAGGCCTTGTTGCTTTAAATGAACATCCTAAATTTGTGCTGTCGCTGTAATGAAATTCATGCCCGTTTATTGACTCGTGCTTTTTGCACATTAAATTATCCTTTTCTGCAGTCAATGTTATATATCCAAAATGGTTCAGCGTCTTAGTCATATAACTTTGTCCATCTGCAATTCCTACTAAATCGTACTCTTTATTATCTTCGTCTTTGAAACTTTTCAATAAATACATGTATCCGCCGCACTCGGCAAATGTAGGCAGTCCTGAATTGATTTTTTCCTTTAAATCTTTTAGCATTGTTTTGTTTTCAGACAAATGTTTTATATATAATTCTGGATAACCTCCCCCTAAGTATAATCCACATATATCATCAGGAAGTTTTTTATCATTTAAAGGACTAAATTCTATTAACTCTGCGCCCATTTGTTCCAGCAATTCCAAGCTGTCCTTGTAGTAAAAGCAAAATGCTTTATCATGCGCTACAGCAATTTTAGTTTTTCCTGCTTTGTTAATATGAGGTTCATCGTATTCCAGGCTGCCAGCCGTTAATGAAAGTTCATACAAACCTTTTAAATCAATATATTGCAGAGCAGCTTCTCCAAGTTCTTTTACTATAGACTCTAAGTCTCCAATTTCCTGGGCTGTTACTAAACCAAGATGTCTGCTTTCTAATTTGCAATTTTCCAAGTAAGGCATATGTCCATACACTTTTACCCCTGTATTTGTTTCAATAATTTTTTTATAATAATCATACATTCCATGAGTTATGTTGTTTAAAATGACTCCTTTGATGTTGCTGTTTTCCCTGAAATTCTTAAATCCATGGATTATTGCACAAACAGATACTGCCATGCCACCACAATTAACAACTAAGACAACCGGACAATTTAAAGTTTTAGCAAGTTCATAAGAACTTCCTGATGTTCCCGTACCTATACCGTCATAATAACCCATAACACCCTCAATAACAGAAATATCCATTTCCTGGCTGTTTTTACCTAATATATATTTGCAATTATTATCACCCAGCATAAATTCATCTAAGTTTCTGGATGGTATTTTTATCACTTCCCTGTGAAACATCGGGTCGATGTAGTCCGGTCCTGATTTGTAAGCTGCAACTTTCTTCCCTTCATTTAAAAAAGCTTTTAAGAGTGCTGTTGTAACAGTAGTTTTCCCGCTGCTGCTCCCGGATGCTGCTATCATAATTCTAGGTATGTTGCAAGTAATTTTAATTTAGACCACTCCCTTTTCCACTTATTATATAAATTGGATTTTGACCCATCATCATGTTGTAAGGCCCCGCTTTTTTAGCTTTTGAAATTGCAACATTTATTATATCTACATTATTGAATTTATATTTTTCCATGCATGATAGAGATTCATTTAGATTTTCCAGCGTTATGGTATTTATCACCACATTTACAAATGGATTTTTCTTAAGTATTGCTTCAATTATTTTGTCTAAATTACCGCTGCTTCCTCCGACAAATACAGAATCAGGTTTTGGAAGAGTTTCTAATCCATCAGGTGCAACACTTTTTATAATTTCAATATTATATGCTTTAAACTTTTCAATATTTTTTTTAATCAATTCAACTGCATCTTCATTTTTTTCTATGGCATAAAGTGAACCATTGCTTAATTTTAAGGCTGTTTCAATTGAAACCGAACCTGTTCCGGCTCCAATATCATAAACTATAAAATCATTTTTTAAATTAAGCTTGCTTATTGAAACAGTCCTCACTTCATTTTTAGTCATAGGTGATAGTCCTGTTAT
>JBASLQ010000551.1:0-2215 GCA_049656425.1 Sedimentibacter sp. | reverse complement strand
GTCCCATGCCTATACGTGTAATTCTTTTTATTTCATCAAATGTCACATATCCTTCATTAATTAAATCTCTTACTGTTTTTAATGTAACATCTGAGCATCTGCAAATAATTGTATTTTCATCCATTAAAATGCCTCCACTCTAATATTTCTAATGTCGTACAGAAAATCCCTATCCGCTTCGATTGTTATTACAGGCGTTCTGTCAAATGATTTAGGATTTAAAACTTGAAGAACTTTAACATCTGTTATGTATTTACCTTCTCTGTTTAACCCTTTTACCACATCTCCTGCCTTTGGAAGAGGTAAAAATTCATATGGTATTTTTATTTGAATTTTTGTTTTTGATTTAGAACCATCAACTATCATTATTGCCAGTCCTGGACACTTGCTTAAACATACAGCACATCCTGTGCAGTTGTCTGTATTAACAGCAGGCATGCTGTTAATGTTTTCTCCTATATTGATTGCATCAAGACTGCAGGCAGTTTCGCACGGATTGCACGGTATTTCTTTATAACATTCAACAACCGCAACCGGACCATTATTTATTCTCTCTATTGAATGGAATTTTCCCATTATCATCTCTTTGCTTGGTATTCCTGTTTTTTCAAACATATATGACCTCCTGTCAAATTACTATTTGTTCTATTCCTGCTAAAATATGTTTTCCCACAGGACCCGAACGCAAATCATTCAATTGCTTAACATAATCTTGTTTTCTTTCTTCAAAATTATTTGGTTTACATCCTATTTTTTCAGCAGCGCACAGACCTGCAATATAACCTTCTACCATTGCTGCACTTGCTTCTTCAACACCGGTTGTATCGCCTGCAGCAAAAACATTCTCAACTGTTGTTTCATAATTTTTATTTCTTAAAGGAACAAAGCCGCTTAACTGAGGAACATATTTCATTTGACAGCCTCTCATGGAAAGCAATTCATTTAAAGGAGTAAGTCCTACAGAAATACACATTACGTCAACATCAAATTCTATTTCTGTGCCTTCTATTTGCTTAAATTTATCATCAATTTCACATACAATTGCTTTTTCAATACAATCAGTTCCTATAGCTTCTTTAACTGTGTGTGATGTTAATATCGGTACTCCCATCCTTCTGATTTTAGAAGCATGAACCAGATATCCTCCAATTTTAGGAGCTGCATCCAGTATGGCAACAACCTCAACGCCAGCCTGCATTAATTGATAGCTCACAATTAAACCTATGTTTCCAGCTCCAACCATAAGCACTTTATTTCCCGGTTTTACACCATATACATTCATTAACGTCTGAACAGCTCCGGCTCCGTAAATTCCAGGCAAATCATTGTTTGGAAATGCCAATGCCTTTTCAAAAGCACCGGTTGCAACTACTACTGCCTTAGGATTAATTTTAAAATAATTATCTTCTTTATGAAGAGCAGTAATAACTCCGTCTTCAAACATGCCAACTATAGTAGTGTCTGTCAGTATTTCGATGTTTTCTTTGTATTTATTTATTTCATTTAATAAAATTCCTGTAATATCAATACCTCTTGTAGAAGCATATTGTTTTTCAGAGCCAAAAAACATATGTGTTTGTTTAACCAGCTGTCCGCCTAAATTTTTATTTCTTTCTATAATCATTACTTTAGCACCGCTTGAAGCTGCACTTACTGCTGCACATAACCCGGCAGGGCCACCGCCTATAATTACCAATTCAGCTTGTCTCATATTATCATTCCCCTGCCTTCCTGTATTTCTACAATCATTCCTTCCTCAAGATCAGTCACACAAGTCTTAACATTTGCTGTACCGTTTACTGTCATTAAACAAGACGAACAATTTCCTATTGCGCAGTAAAAACCTCTTGGTCTGTGCAAAAACAAACTTTTGCCAAGAATTTTAACTCCTGCTGCATGTAAAGCTGCTGCTATTGTTTCACCTTCAAATCCTTCCACTACCTGACCATTAAAGGTAAACTTCATTTTTTTTCCTTTATGGAATTCGAGGATAGGATGTTTTTCAATTCTCATACTCTTCTCTCCTTAATTTTTTCATTAATGTTCTATAAATGCATATGCAATTAATGTGCCAAACGGCTTTAATTATTTGTGATTAATTTACAGTCTAAATTTCAATATTATTAATAAAAATTTAAAATATAAACAACTTTTTATTGTCAATTTACTGACTGCGTGTCAGTTTTCAGTCGTTATGTTCAACCTATTTATTCAG
>JBASLQ010000550.1:0-2967 GCA_049656425.1 Sedimentibacter sp. | reverse complement strand
GAATAACTAATCCTGAACTTTTATTAGTTGGTCAATCACTTCTAATACCTTCAGATAATAATGTTTACACTGTAAAAAGCGGCGACACCATGTGGGGGATAGCACAAAGTTTTGGTGTGCCTGTTCAGGACCTTTTGTGGGAAAATAAAATTATGAATCCAAATGTCATATATCCAGGACTGACTTTGCAAATACCTGAAAAACCAAAGCCCGAAATAGAAGTAAATGCATTTACGTATATATTAGGCGAAAATGCTCTGCCTGTAGTCAGCGAAGCAGGAGAGTCATTAACATATTTAGCTCCATTTGCGTATTTAATACAGGAAGATGGAAGCCTTGCACCAATTGAAGATGAACCTGCCATTGGAGAAGCTATATCTAAGGGCGTAGTGCCAATGATGTCTGTAGTAAACTTCACCAGCAATGCTCAAGGAGAAAATCTTGCAAATATTATATTAAACAATCCGCAAATTGTTGAAACAGTTCAGACAAATATATTAAACACCATGAGAGACAAAGGTTATCAAGTCTTAAATATTGATTTTGAATATGTCCTTCCGGAAGATAGAGAAGCCTACAATAATTTTTTAGAAAGTACAGTAAATAAATTCCATGATGCAGGTTATTTTGTTTCAACTGCATTAGCTCCTAAATTAAGCGCTGACCAAAAAGGACTGCTTTATGAAGCACATGACTATCCCGTACATGGAAAACTTGCAGATTTTGTCGTTTTAATGACTTATGAGTGGGGTTGGCGAGGCGGGCCGCCAAGAGCTATTTCACCAATAAACGAAATTGAAAAAGTTCTTGATTATGCAGTGACAGTTATTCCTAGAGATAAAATATTAATGGGTTTTCAAATTTATGCAAGAGATTGGAAAATACCTCATGCACAAGGGGAGGAAGCTGAAACCATAAGCGTTGAAGAAGCCATGAACAGGGCATATAACACCAAGGCTGAAATTAAATATGATTATGTAAGCCAATCACCATATTTTCACTATACGGACAATAAAGGGAACGCTCATGAAGTTTGGTTTGAAGATGCCAGGAGCGCGCAGGCTAAATTTGATGCTGTTAAAGAATATGATTTAAGAGGTTTAAGTTATTGGGGACTGGGATATCCATTCACGCAAAATTGGGTGCTTTTAAATGAAAATTTTGATATTAATAAAGTCTAATACAATAAGATTACCACTAGATATAGCATATTGATGACATAATTTAAAACTTAGTATAAGCGATGCAATGAAAGTTAAAGGACAGTATCTATTGAAGATATTGTCTTTCTTCTATTTACTAAAATTGTTATTTGAACAATTGTAATTAAAAGATTTGAATGCAGGTAGTTTTATTATATTTATCAGCGGAACCAGGTATAAATAAACTGCAAATGGAATGCTGCTGGCATCAACCGACAATGTTGCAAGCGGAACAGCAATTGCAATGCTCCAAGGGAAAAGCTCGGATATCATAATTGCTGTATTTTCCAGGTCAATAGCCATATCTTCCTTAGCATATCCTTTTTCTTCGTAAATTTTATGCATCAGCTGTTGAGTCAACAAAACAGGAAGTGTTTGAGTGCAACAAAATGCGCCGGTAATTATGCTTGTGAAAGCAGTCGTCAAGTAAACTCCAACTTTGTTGCTTAAGTTTACTAAAAATCCTTGAATATCATTTAGCATGCCTGTTTCTTCAAATATCCCTGTATAAGAAGATGCAATCAATACAATGAAAGCAACAGACACCATTGACATTAAACCTCCGCCGGATATAATGTTTGTCAATGAGCTGTCAGCTTCTAAATTAAATCCTAATAACATAGTTTTTATTATTTTTTCGACAGCCATATTTTGTACAAAAACGCAAATAAAAAATGCAGATATAATGCTGAAAAACATAGATATTTTTACATTCTTTTTAAATGCTGCAAGTACAAATATTATTAATGCAGGAAAAAGTGTTATAATATTTAAATTGAAATAATAAGTAATATCATTTAACAACGAATTGTTTGTAATATTTATAGGATATTTTCTTGATAAAAATATGTAAAAAATTACCGTAAAAACAAATGGAATCAGTCCTGTTTTAAACATTCTTTTTACATTACCGTACAAATCAGTTTCAGTTACAATAGCTACAAGGTTTGCGCTGGAGGATGTAGGTGAACATCTGTCTCCGAAAAATGCGCCTGAAATTATGGCACCTGCTGCCGCATTTATATTTACATCTCCTCCCTTAGCTAAAACAATAAGTACAACTCCTATTGTACCCACAGTTCCAAAGCTTGTACCAAGAGCAAAAGAAACTAAACAAGAAAGCAGAAATGCAAATAATATAAAATAATCGGGATTCATTAACTTTGTGCCATAATACACAAAGAATGAAATTGTTCCGCTGGCTCTCCATAAGGCTGTAATCATTCCTATCAAAGCAAATATAGGCATTAAAGACAGTGCTTTTTTCATTCCGTGCAACAGCATTTTTACAATGCTTTTTATATTATAGCCTCTGTGCATTGCAACGAGGGAAAAAGAAAGCATTCCAATAAGCATTGGATATATTGTAGACATGTTTTTGGAAATACTGAAAATAAGAGAAAGTGTAAATATTGTAACAGCAATTAAAAAGTCCATATATAACTCCATTCACCGAATTTTTGCATCATATATATTATATAAGCAAATAGAGAAAATACAATATATAATAATAAAAAGAGTTGCTGCGCAACTCCCGCTAGGGGGACCTATGTCCCCCTTCGGCGTGAAAATGCTAAAACATTTTTACTGAGCACCCCCCTTAACGGCAAGGACGTCCCGCCCTTTGCACTCCTCGTTTTTTATATAATAGGAAGAGAACTTTCCTATTATATAAAAAAGCTCGAGATTATTTCTCAAGCCGTGTTACAAATTAAGACTGAATATTGTTTTTAAGCAAATCATTAATTACTTCTGGAGGTGATGG
>JBASLQ010000549.1:0-4962 GCA_049656425.1 Sedimentibacter sp. | reverse complement strand
TATCTTTACACCATCAAGTTGTTTTTTAATAATACCCTCTGATTTCAGAATTTCTGGAGTAACCTCTGCTCCATCTTCGAATTTGTTCAACACTTCAACATTTATTTCAGCAAACTGAGTTCCAAAGATATTAGTAAATCCTCTCTTTGGAAGTCTCCTGTAAAGAGGCATCTGTCCGCCTTCAAATCCTGGTCTTACTCCGCCGCCAGAACGTGATTTTTGTCCATTCATACCTCTACCGGCAGTCTTACCTTGTCCTGTCGCTGTACCTCTTCCTAATCTTTTTCTATTCTTTGAACTACCAGGACTAGGTTTTAATTCATGAAGTTTCATCTTTAACACCTCCTTATAGTTTTATTCAATAACCTCTACCATGAAGTCAATTTTTCTGATCATTCCTCTTATTTGAGGAGTATCTTCTTTTTCAACTACATGGCCTATTTTTCTCAATCCTAAAGCTTTAATATTTTTCACCTGGTTAGGTGTTCTTCCTATTTTGCTTTTAGTTTGTTTTATTTTAATAGTTGCCATAATTTTCACCTCTTAACCTAAAATTTCTTCTACAGATTTCCCTCTGATTCTTGCTACATCCTCAGGTTTCTTAAGGGATTTTAAGGCTTCAATTGTTGCATTTACTACATTTCTTGGATTGTTTGATCCCAATGATTTTGTTCTTATATCCCTAATTCCTGCTAGTTCTAACACTGCACGAACAGGTCCGCCAGCTATAATTCCAGTACCTTCTTTAGCTGGTTTAACAAGAACTCTACCTGCGCCATATCTGCCGATTATTTCGTGTGGCACTGTTGTGTTAATCAGTGGCACTTCAATCATATTCTTTTTAGCATCCTGGATTGCTTTTCTTATAGCATCTGGAATTTCAATAGCTTTTGCCATTCCAATTCCAACATGACCATTTTCATCACCAACAACAACTAACACACTGAATCTAAAGTTTCTACCACCTTTAACAACTTTAGTTACACGGTTGATGCTGATAACTTTTTCTTTAACATCCAGTTGGCTTGCATCTATACGTCCACGCTGCTCCATGACTAACCTCCTTATTAAAATTCAAGTCCGCTTTCTCTTGCTCCGTCAGCAAGTAATTTTACTCTGCCGTGATATAAATATCCGCCTCTGTCGAAAACTACTGCATTTATACCTTTATCCTTCGCTCTTTCTCCTACTGTCTTACCAACTAATTTAGCTGCATCAGTCTTAGTAAGCTCTGCTACCTTATCTCTTAATTCTTTATCCTGTGTTGAAGCACAAGCTAGAGTTGTTCCAGTAGCATCATCAATTACTTGAGCGTATATGTGCTTAGAGCTTTTAAATATATTTAATCTTGGTCTCTCAGGAGTTCCTACGATTTTATTTCTAATACTGTAGTGTCTTTCTTTTCTCTTTTGATTTTTATCAATTTTTTTAAGCACTAATACTCACTCCTTTCTTAATTATTTACCAGTTTTACCAGCTTTACGTCTAACAACTTCATTAGAGTATTTAATTCCTTTGCCTTTATAAGGTTCAGGTTTTCTCCAATCTCTGATAACAGCTGCATAATTTCCTACTTGCTGTTTATCAATACCTTTTACTGCTATTTTATTAGTTCCTTCAACTACTGTTTCAATTCCATTTGGATCTTCCATTTCAACAGGATGTGAAAAACCTAAGTTTAATAATAATTTGCTTCCTTGTTTTTGTGCTCTATATCCAACGCCTACTATTTCAAGTGTCTTTACGTATCCTTCTGTTACACCAATTACCATATTGTCAATAAGAGTTCTTGTTAATCCATGAAGAGATTTGTTCATTTTTTCATCATTAGGTCTTGAAACAGTGATTTCAGTTCCTTCGATTTCAATCTTCATTGACTTTGACAACTGTTGTTCAAGCTGTCCTTTTGGTCCCTTAACAACAGCGTAATTGTGTGCATCGATATTTACTTCAACATTTGCAGGTATAGTTATAGGCTTTAAACCTATTCTTGACATCTTAGCACCTCCTATTCGTTATTATTACCATACGTAGCAGATTACTTCTCCGCCAACTCCCTGTGCTCTTGCTTTTTTATCTGTTACAATTCATTGTGATGTTGAAATTATAGCTATGCCTAAGCCGCCTAAAACCTTTGGAGTCTCATCTTTTCCTACGTAAACTCTTAGTCCTGGTTTAGATATTCTCTTAATGCCTGTTATAACTCTTTCTTTGTTTGGCTGGTATTTAAGTTCTACTCTTATAATACCTTGCTTATCGTCATCTATAACATCAAAGCCCTTGATGTAACCTTCTTCCAATAATATGTTAGAAATTTCTTTCTTTATTTTAGAAGCTGGTACATCCACAAACTCATGTTTTGCTTTATTGCCGTTTCTTATTCTCGTTAACATATCTGCGATAGGATCTGTCATTACCATGTAAGTAACCTCCTTCCATTTTTAAAATTTTACCAACTAGCTTTTTTAACGCCAGGTATCTGACCTTTATAAGCCAATTCTCTAAAGCATATACGGCATATACCGAATTTCCTTAAATAAGCATGAGGTCTTCCACAAATGTTACATCTTGTATATTCTCTTGTAGAGAATCTTTGTTTTCTCTGTTGTTTAACTTTTAGAGATGTTTTTGCCATATCCTTAACCCTCCCTTACTTACTAAAAGGCATTCCCATTAATTTCAAAAGCTCACGTGCTTCCTCATCTGTATTAGCAGTGGTTGTTATGATTATGTCCATACCTCTTATTTTATCGATTTTATCGTAATTGATTTCTGGAAATATCAACTGTTCTTTAATTCCTAAAGCGTAGTTTCCTCTTCCGTCAAAAGCTGTTTTTGAAACGCCTCTGAAATCTCTAACTCTTGGTAAAGCAACATTTACAAGTTTATCAAGGAATTCATACATATGCTCTCCTCTTAATGTAACTTTGCAACCTACTGCCATGCCTTCTCTTAATTTAAAGTTAGAAATAGATTTTTTAGCTTTAGTCACTACAGGTTTTTGTCCTGCAATAATTGTCATTTCTTCTACAGCGTTGTCTAAGAACTTTTGATTTTCTTTTGCTTCTCCAACGCCCATATTGATTATTATTTTATCTATCTTAGGTGCCTGCATAATGCTTTCATACTGAAATTTTTCCATCAGTGCGGGCACTACTTGTTCTTTATACGCCGTTTTTAATCTAGCCATATAGTTCGTACCTCCCTTCGAGCATTATTAGATAACTGTACCGCATTTTTTACATGCTCTTACTTTTTTTCCATTTTCTATTTTCTTTTCAGTTCTTACGCCTGATTTGCATTTATCGCAATATAGCATAACATTTGAAACATTAATAGTGCCTTCTTGGTGTAAAATGCCTGCTTGCTGCATTTGATTTGTCTGTTTCTGATGTTTTGTAATCATCTTTACACCTTCGACGATGACTCTATTTTGTTTTGGCATGCTAGTAAGTACTTTACCAACCTTACCTTTGTCGCTGCCTGCTATAACCACTACTTTATCGCCTTTTTTTACGTGCATCTTTATACACCTCCCATTAAAGTACTTCCGGTGCTAGTGAGATTATCTTCATGAATTTTCCATCTCTTAATTCTCTTGTTATAGGTCCAAATATACGTGTTCCAACAGGTGTTTTATCATCTTTAATAATAACAGCTGCATTCTCATCGAATTTTATATATGTGCCGTCGTTTCTTCTTACGCCAGTTTTAGTTCTCACTATAACAGCCTTAACAACATCACCCTTCTTAACAACTCCTCCAGGTGTTGCAGATTTAACCGCACATACAATTATATCGCCAATGTTGCCATACTTTCGAACGGAACCGCCCATTACTCTTATTACAAGAACTTCTTTAGCTCCAGAATTGTCTGCGACTCTTAACCTCGACTCTGTTTGTATCATGTCTTCTACCTCCCTTCAATTGTCTTAGGGTTTATTTAGCTCTCTCTAATATTTCTACAACTCTCCAACACTTTTCTTTTGATAACGGTCTTGTTTCCATTATTTTTACAGTGTCTCCAGTTTTGCATGAATTTTCTTCATCATGCGCTTTGTATTTCTTAGTCATTTTTATTTGTTTTTTATAAAGAGGATGTGCTACAAGCGTCTCAGTAGCAACTACTATTGTTTTATCCATTTTATCACTAACTACTTTTCCAATTCTTACTTTTCTGTTGCCTCTTTCCAAAGTAAAGATCCTCCTTTCTTATTGCACATTTACGTTCAATTCACGTTCTCTAAGAACAGTCTTAACACGCGCAATATCTTTCTTGACTTTATTTATTCTCATCGGATTATCAAGTTCTCCGGTTGCAAGTTGAAATCTTAAATTGAAGAGTTCTGTTTTTAAATCTCCTACAGATTTATTCAATTCATCAACTGATTTATTTCTTAGTTCATTAGCTTTCATTTGCTTCACCATCCTTTTCTGCTGCCTGTTCTTTGGTAACAAATTTGCATTTGATAGGCAATTTATGCATGGCAAGTCTCATTGCTTCTCTGGCTACATCTTCAGAAACCCCTGACATTTCAAACATTACTCTGCCTGGTTTTACAACTGCTACCCAGTATTCAGGTGATCCCTTTCCTTTACCCATACGAGTTTCGGCTGGTTTTTTTGTTACTGGTTTATCTGGGAATATTTTTATCCAGATTTGTCCGCCTCTCTTAACTGATCTTGTCATAGCTCTTCTGGCAGCTTCTATCTGGTTTGATGTTATCCAAGCGGGTTCAAGTGCTTGAAGCCCATATTCGCCGTAAGTGACTTTGTTGCCTCTAGTTGCAACACCTGTCATTCTTCCTCTTTGTTGTTTACGGCGTTTTACTCTTTTAGGCATTAACATAATAATCTTCCTCCTTCCTTCAGGACTTATTACTTTTTATCTCTTTTATTATAGTTATTATTGTTACTTGGTCTTTTCTTTTTCTTATTGTCTCTGCTATCTGAAGGTGCTCT
>JBASLQ010000548.1:0-2210 GCA_049656425.1 Sedimentibacter sp. | reverse complement strand
ATCCAGATATTCCTATAGATAATTTTTGTGCTGCATCTATACCTGCTGCTATAGCTTTACTTGTACCGCCTAGTTTTTGGATCTCTATTAATTCTACTGGTTTTCCTGTCTTAGATATTTCACTTACCAATCTCTCAACATCTGTACCTTCACAGCCTAAACTAACAACTAGTACTGCGCCAACATTTGGATGACATCCCAGCCCTATTAACGAATCTGTAACTGTCTTAAGGTCTGGTGGTAATTGACAACATCCTTGATGATGATAAATACCTCTTGTATTGTCTGTTTGATTGTTTATTGCCATTGCAACATCATTTGCACATACAACACTTGGTATTATTGCAACATAATTCCTAGAGCCTACTTTCCCATTTTCTCTAACATATCCCATGAATTTCATTTTTTTTCACCTCCATTAATTGTTTTATCCCCTCTACTACGTTGGCTATCTAGATTGTTAACATGTACGTGTTCTCCTATTTCAATATTTGAAGTAGCAACACCTATTTCTTCACCATACTTTATAATAGGGGTACCGTTTTTTATTGGCACAATTGCAATTTTATGCCCAAATGGAATTTCTGATTTTAGAGTTATCACTTCCACATTTCCTTTGTGATCTCTAATCTCGATTTCTGTATCCTTTTTTACATTTTCAGTAAAAACAACAGCTACATTGTCCTTTTCATTAACTTTTAATCCTATTACTCTCTGCAAATTTCTCACCTCCTTTAATTATTTAACAGCAATTACGGATACACCATCTGGTATTACAACAACATGTGCATCTTTTCCTTTCATAGAATATGCTATTTCTAAAGCTTCATTGGGTGTAGAAGCTGGAATCATATTCAACCGTCTTACTAAATCTGGTTCTAAATTATTTGTTACTAATATGATTTTGTGTTTTAACATTATTTGTGAAAAAGTTTGTGCACACCACTGTTCTGGAATTGTTTCTTTAGGTGGTATATTCATAAGCTTTTCGTATATCTCTTCAGAAGTACCGGACAACATTAACTCTTCAAAGTGTGTTCCACCAATTCCGTCTGCACATGAAGCTACTAGTATAATAATGCCCGAATCACCTGAACAGGCTTCAGCAGTAGAAGCTGCTTTAGGACATTGGTATAAATTTTGATCTAATGGATATCCCCCATTTGTTGTTATAACAATGTCTCCGGTTATTGCAGGTACCTTAGATAAATCTGTGACAAATTTACACCCTTCCTCATGGGCTTTATGTAAATCTCCTGCAAAGGAAGCTATTATTTCTTTTTTACTATTAAGAGCTACATTTAAAATAAAGTTTACTCCTACCTTATTCGAAGCATAAATCATATCTTCATGTATAACATTACCTTTAGTAATTCCACTGCGTGAGTTTTCATCTGCAATAGCTTTTGATGAGTGATTTTCATTAACAGTAACTGCAGAACTTATACCAGGCAAAATGCTTTTTCTTCCTCCAGAAAAGCCAGCAAAAAAATGAGGTTCAATAAATCCTTCACATATAAGCAAATCACAATTTAATGCTAACTTATTAACTGTAAAAGAAGCACCTGATGGCAATTGACATACATATTCTAGTTGACTATTATCAAAAGCATCATGAACAACTATTTTTTCATTATCGACTATTTTGTCTCCAAACATCTCTCTTTGTTCTTCTTTAGTTGTAGCTCTATGAAGTCCTGTAGCTATTATTATTGTAATATCAGCATTAGGATTTCCCTGGCGAATTTCTGATAATAAAAATGGTAATGTTATCTTGCTTGGTACACCTCTTGTATGGTCACTGGTAATTATCAATACCTTATCTTTCTGTTGAGACAATTTAGAAAGCTTTTTTGAACCTATCGGGTTTTTGAGTGATTCTAATACTATTTCTTCTTGACTTTTTTCAGTTTTAAACTCATGCATTTTATTTGCTAGGATACACTTTAAGTTTTTATCCTCAACCTCTACTTTGAGCGCTCCTTTATAATAAGGTAAATCAATTTTCTGCATATTTCTGCCTCCTAAATTGTTTATCTGATAGCTAAGAGTTTTAAAACTAAGTTCTACTTAAGTTTAGAAATGAACTCTAAGGCCTCAGGATAGCTTGACTTTGTTTCAGGAGAGATCAAACTACTTAAACTACTTCTGAATTTAGGTCTTTATTGATTATATGAATTAATGAATAATTATATGATACATCATAATAT
>JBASLQ010000547.1:0-2204 GCA_049656425.1 Sedimentibacter sp. | reverse complement strand
CCTTATTATAGTTACATATAAACCACATATTTTATCAAGTATAAAAAGTTTTTTATTGTTTTTTGCACTTGTTTTTATTATAGCTACTAAAAGTCCTATTATTATTCCTATTAAAGTTGCAAAAAATGCAATTACAATTGTATTTTCAATACCTGTTATAAATAATTTATATCTTCCTTCTACTATAAATGTTTTGTTAAAACTTTTAATTAAATCTTCCAAAAATTTCACCCTTTCAATATTTAAATATTATATAGTTGTAAAAAAAGCTTTTTTCAAATCATCATAATGTAGCTTTTTTTGAAACCCATATACGAAAAGTTCTTTTTATATAAAACAAATTTCGGTGAGAACTTTCCTATGGGTTATAAAAAGAGGCGATCTAATCGCCTCCGACTTGTTATTTTGAATGATTTTTAATGAATTCTTCAATTTTTCCTTCAGAAATTAATCTTTCAAGAGTTTTATTTATTGAGTCCAAAAGTTCTTTATTTCCTTTTTTAACGCAAATACCATAAGATTCGCTGATATCACCAAATATAACTGTTCCTAGTTCTTCATTGTTATTTTTTACTATTTGTTCAGCAGTAAGCTTGTCTATAACAACAGCATCAATTCTGCCTAACAATAAATCTTGAGATGCTTCCAATGCATTTTTATATGTTTTTGTTTCTGCGCCTGAATCTTTTAAATCACCTTCACTAATAGCACTTGATATTGCAAGATCTCCAGTAGTTCCTAATTGTACGCCTATTTTTTTACCTTTTAAATCTTCCATAGATTTTATTTCAGCGCCATTTTTATATATAATATGTTGAATTGATTCAACGTAAGGTATTGAGAAGTCAACTTCTTCCATTCTTGCAGGTGTTATTGTCATACCAGCTGCACCAATATCAGCTTTGTCATTAATAACTGCTGGAACAATGCTAGAAAAATCTATATGTTCAACTTTTAATTCTTTGCCTAAATCTTTTGCTATTTCAGTTGCAATATCAACATCTACTCCTACTATGTTTTCACCTTCAAAATATTCAAAAGGTGCAAATTCTGCATTTGTAAACATAACTAATGTCTTGTCTTCATCTGTTTCTGTTTCTTGTTTTGTTGCTTGTTCATTATTTGCAGTATTTTGTTCGCTATCGCTATCAGTTGAACTACAACCTGTGATTAATGTAAGGGACATTGTTGCCATTAAAATAGTAGTAATTAATTTTTTCATTTTGTAAGCCTCCATATTTGTTTTTGTGCATTATGTCTTTGACATAATGATATATTAACACTATAGTTCTTGAATGTCAATTAAAAATACAATAAATAGTATAAATATATAATTATACTTTGTTTGTATTTAAATACTTTTGTTTATTTATCAATATTATTTTTATTATACATTAATTATATACAATTATATTTATAAAAATTATACAATTTAACTAAAAAAACATCCAGCTTATTTTTTTTCTTGGATGTTTTTATCAACTTTATTTTTATTGTATTTATGAATATAATTATAGTTTGACTTCTAATATATAGTAATAATTAAATTTATATATATTCTTTATTCTAAATCAATTATTGTATAATCATGTGACAGTAAATTTATATACAGCAACTTTTTTTGTAACAATTCACCTTTATTTAATAAATATTTTAAAGCTTCACATACTTCTATTGATGCAACAACAGCAGGTGTAAATGCAGGATTTCCTAATTCTTTTTCAATACCATGAATATTTTCACTTGGATAAATAAGTGATAATGTATCATCACCAGGAAAAATAAAACTTACTTGTCCATACCATCCGCCGATTGAACCATGAACAAAAGGAACATTTAGTTTCTTGCATATTTTTTGTAATAAAAATCTCGTAGAAACATTATCAACTGCATCTATAACAATATTTGCTCCAAAAAGAAGCTCTTCTGAATTTGATTCATTTAAAAGTGATGTATAAAAAGTATATTTAACATTGGAATTTACAGCCATTAAGCGTTCATTAGCAGCTGCTGATTTATATTGACCTATATTTTTTTCTGTTGCAAAAAGTTGCCTATTAAGATTGCTTTCATCAATTTTGTCACCATCAATCAATATTAAATTACCAATTCCAAGGCGTGCTAATTGTTCAGAAATATGACCACCTAGTCCGCCTAAACCTACAACTGCAACTGTAAAACTTTTTAATTTTTGCTGTTCAGCT
>JBASLQ010000546.1:0-7202 GCA_049656425.1 Sedimentibacter sp. | reverse complement strand
TCATTAAGCCTGCTGTAAGAGTTCTGCCTAGTGCAGCTGAAGCTGTAGGTGTGGTATTGTGATGAATTCTTGCTGTTTCCACTGTACTTGTAGACTTTACCATAAAAATTCTGAATGTTTTTTTTTTATCTATTGCTCTTATCATGTAATCCATAGTTTTTTCCTTTCATAGTAAATACTATCAGCATCATTATGATTTCGTTGCACAAAAAACTGCTCGAAGAGATGTATCTGCAAATGATTCATTGTTATAATCATCATAAATTTCAATATTGTCAAATCCTTCAGCTTTTAACAACTTAATTATATTTTCTGCTGTGTGTATATATTGTGTTTGTTCTTCTGTAATTCTTGAATATTTATTTTCAGAATCTTTTATAAAAAAGTTGATTTCCATATTAACTGAGTTGTTTGATTTATCAATTATGTTTTCCCAAACATAAAAAACATCCCCATCATCATACACATATGTGTCATTAAACATTGTATCATATTTATATTCTGTGCTCATGTCAAAAATAAATTTTGAATTATTATTTAAATGATCATGAATATTTTTAAAAAACATTCCTGTTTCTTCTTCCGTAAGATAATTTATGCCGTCACAGCAGCATATTGCAGAATCAAATTTATCATCTATTTTAAAGTTTGCCATATTTTGATTTAACAGGCGAACTCCAGGATTTCTTCCGATTTTTTCATAAGCACGCATAAGCATGTCCTGCGATAAATCAAAGGCAGTAACCCTGTAATTGGTATCTGCCAATATACGGGTTATACTTCCTGTTCCACATGCAGCTTCCAATATTTTTCTGCTGCCATTAATTTTATTAATTATAAAGGATGTCCATTTTTTATAGTCTATGTCATCCATAAGCAAATCATATATTTGCGAAAACTCTTTATAACTTTGCATTTTATTTCTTCCTTTGCTTTTTCTTAGCAGTCATTAAGCCGCCAATTCTACCGGTTTCTTTTGCGGTCAGTCCTCCCCAGCCGACTTCCTCGACTTTGTCCATTAAGCCAAGCTCTTTAGCTATTTCCATTTTCATTAAATCTTCTGGTGTAGGTGCTTTTTTCTTTTTTTCAGCCATAATATCCTCCTTTTGATTATATCAGTATTATGGTTGAAATTTCACAAATTATTCTTATTTATCTCTTTTGGTAAGCAATATTGATTTTATGTCTTTTAATACCATAAGTATTTTGTTTAAAGTGTATTGCAAGCTTATTAAAATTATAAAAAACATTGCAACCAAAATAATTTTAAATTCCAAATTCATTATCACTCCGCATATTCCGATTTATTTTGATTTTAATTACTATTTTGCAGTTATTTTATTATTACTAATTAGTAATATATTTTAAAAAAAATTGGTTGCACCCGCTTGTTTGAAACAAATTGGCGTTCTCCGCTAATGTGCTATACCAGATAATTTTTTCAATAAATTCACCAATTCTTCCTTTTCATCCATGGACAAAGCGCTGAAAATTTCGTCAATGTTATCTACATGATGAGGAAAATTGTCAGCTATAATTTTTCGCCCCTTCTCTGTTAAACTAATCAAATTAATACGCCTGTCATTTAGGTCAATGGTTCTTGTAACCATCCCGTCTTTAACTAGGTTTTCTATGATAACAGTCATGTTGCCTGCGGTTGAAAGCACTTTTTCGGTAATTTCACACACCCTCATGTCTCCCTTGTGATACAGCAGTTCAAGAACCCCAAACTGTGAGACTGTTACGCCCGCATCTTTGATTGTCATGGTTTCTCTTTTGTGTACGCTTTGATAGCATCTGGTTAAAGCTATCAAGGTTTTCAAGCTTAAATCTTTTTCTTTGCCGTAACTTATCTTTTTATCTTCCATGAATCAAATATACTACTAATTAGTAATATTGTCAATGGCAAAATTGAATTATTTTTCAATAAATTTATTTTACAAATTTGTAGCTTCAGCAGTACTGGTTATGTCAGGAGAAAAGGCAGATGAGCTGTGTCTTAAATCGATGGCCAGAATTTTAAGTTATGCATAAGCTGGAGTGGAACCTCGTATAATGGGAATCTTTAATGCTTGGAGCTTTTGCTATTTTTAATTGCTTGGAAAAATAAGTGAATAACTTGAGACTTTTTTAACTAATAATTATACTTTAAACAAATAGGTGTCTAGTAAAATTAAAAATCTTTTGTTTATTAAAATACATGTGCTATAATTATAATAAAAAAATTTTTTAATTAGGAGTGACACCTTGGATAAAAAAATAGGAATAATAGCTAATAGCACTGAATTTAAAAATATTATAATGAGATTATATGAAAATGATATAAAAGAAGACAAAATTATAATTGATATATTAGATCCCGATGAAATTGATGAGCAAGGAAAAAATTTAGAAAAAAAGGGAGCCAAAGCTATAATAGCCAGAAGTGGAGCATATCGTCATACTATAGGAAAAGTAAGTGTTCCGGTTATTCAAATGAAAATGTATAGTCAAGACATTCTCCATGCTATAATGGTTGCCGGTAAAACAAAAAAAGATATAGTGTTGGTGTTATCTGATTTAGATAAATTTAATATGGAAGATTGGAAAGATATTATTCATTCCAAAATAATAATTGAAATATTTTACTCTGTAGAAGAAATAGAAAGCGTAATAGCAAAATATAAAAATAAGAAATCAGAGATAGTAATTGTTGGAGGAGGAATACCTTGCAAAATTGCAGATAATTACAACTTAGATTATTCCAACATAACTATAAGTGATGAATCAATTCATGATGTGGTATCACAGGCACGGTATATAATTGATAATTTATATGAGCAAAAATATAGAAATAATGTGTTGAAAACCATACTTGACGGAGTTCATGATGCAGTTTTAGCTATTGATAAAGAAGGGAAAATTATTTTATATAATGAACGTGCTAACAAATTGCTTAAAAAGGATAGTGAAGTGGTACTGAATCAAGCGCTGCTGGATATATTCCCAGAGCTAAGCATTATGATGGAAGTTTTAACCAATAAAATAAATAAGTATAATGAAATTATTAATTTAAAAAGAATAGTAGTAACTGCTAATATAGCACTAATTGATATGGATGGACAAGTTTTTGGCGCTTTATGCTCTTTTCAAGATATTACAAAGCTGCAAAACCTGGAAAAAAAGATTAGATATGAATTAAATAAAAAAGGCCTGGTTGCTAATTATAAATTTGAAGATATAACTGCCTATGATCCAATCATGAAGGAAACTTTAGCAAAGGCCGTTAAAATAGGGATGTCAGACAGTACTGCCATACTATATGGAGAAAGCGGAACAGGAAAAGAAATGATAGCTCAAAGTATTCATAACTTAAGCAATCGAAGCAGAGAGCCTTTTGTTGCAATCAATTGTGCTGCTTTAACAGAAAGTTTGCTTGAAAGTGAACTTTTTGGTTATGAAGAAGGAGCATTCACCGGTGCTCGCAAGGGAGGCAAGCCAGGATTGTTTGAACTTGCCCACGGAGGTACAATTTTTTTAGATGAAATAAATAGTGTGCCATTAAATCTTCAGACAAAGCTTTTGCGTATTTTAGAAGAAAGGGAAGTAATGCGTATTGGATCGGATTATGTAATTCCGCTGAATGTAAGAATATTGGCTGCTGCTAACGAAAGTTTGAAAAATAAAATAAAAAATGGAAGTTTTAGAAGTGATTTGTTCTATCGATTAAATGTATTAAATCTTAAGATTCCTCCCCTAAGAAATAGAAAAAAAGATATTATACCAATATTCAAATCCTACTTATGCGAATATGCTCAATCAAGTGATATGCCCGATGTCAATAATCAATTAGAAGACAAATTAATGAGTTACTCATGGCCTGGAAATGTTAGAGAATTGAGAAATATAGCTCAAAGATTTTCTATATTTGGAGAAATTGATTTTGATGATATGGATATTTTTGATGAAGATAATGAATTAAACTATGAATGTGCAACAGAAAAGTCCAGTGAACAAAGTGATAGAGAAATTAAAAACAATACTGTTATAGATTTAAAGGAAATCGATAAGTTTGTAGAGCTAAAAATTATAAATATGTTAGTAGAACAAGGTATGTCTAAAAATGAAATAGCTAAAAAATTAGGTATCAGCAGATCTTCTTTGTGGAAAAAAACAAATATTGGCGACAAAGATATGTTTTAAAAATGAGACACGCGTTTGAAATAAAAAACATTTCTGTCCTGAAGTATGGCTTAATAATGCGAAAATTGCATATATTAAGCGATTGTCTTATTGGCATGAATATTGCTAAATATAAATTATCATAAAATAACGAGGAGGATATATGGAATTAAAAAATTTCGAAGAATTAATTGCTAAAGTACAAAATAGTAATGCTATGAAAAAAGTTGTAATAGCTGCAGCTCATGATGAACATACATTGGAAGCAGTTTTCAGGGCAAGAAAAAATAAAATAATTGAACCTGTTTTAGTTGGCGATAAGGTAAAAATCATAAAAATATTAGATAAGCTTAATATTGAATTTGATGAAAATGTTATTATCAATACATGCAGTGACTCAGAGTCTGCAGAAAGAGCAGTTGAACTTATAAATGAAAATAAAGCAGATTTCATAATGAAAGGAAAACTTCAGACAGCAGATTTGTTAAAGGCAGTTGTAAATAAGGAAAAGGGTCTTAGAACCGAAAAAATAATGTCTCACGTTGCAATTCAAGAAATACCATCGTACCACAAACTTATAGCTATAACCGATGGTGGAATGATGATGTATCCAGATGTGAAAGGGAAAAAAGAAATTATTGAAAATGCAGTCGATGTTTTCTTATCTCTTGGATATGAATGCCCAAAGGTTGCAGTATTAGCTGCTGTTGAAACGGTAAATACAAAGATGCCTGAGGCAGTAGATGCGGATATTCTAAAGAAAATGAATGAATCAGGAGAAATAAAAAATTGTATGGTTGAAGGACCTATATCTTTTGATTTAGCAATGAATAAGGAATCTGCTTCTATTAAAGGATACAATAGTCCTGTAACTGGTGAAGCTGATATATTAATTGTTCCAAACATTTCTGCCGGAAATATTTTAAGCAAAGCATTGATAGAACTAGCTGGAGGAAAAATGGCAGGCATGATTGTCGGTGCTAAAGTGCCAATAGTATTAACATCAAGAGGATCAACATCGGAAGAAAAATATTTATCTTTGGTATTATCAGCATCTGCTGTTAAATAAATATAATTTTAATACGAGGAGAGTTATGATGAAGAAAATTAGGTTTTACTCAGCCTCTTTCAACAGAAAAAAATTAAGGAATTCTGTTCTAAAGTTGAAAAAGTATATGTAATAGAAGAAGGCATTAATGGATTAATGGATGTTATTTACAATACTGAACAACAAATATTTTAGTTGTAGTGAAAGTGGTTTTATTAACCATTTTACTTTTATTAACTTAATGTTAAAATAAAACACAAAATTTTTTACTAGAGGAGATTATTTATGTCAACAACGAAAGTACAATCAATCAAAATTGAAAAAAGCAAACTGATGATGACTATGTTAAGTTTTGCTGTAATGCTATTATTTATTTTATTGCCTCCTATTGAACCTATAACACCAATGGGAATGGATGTAGTTGGAGTTTTTATCGGTACAGTAATGTTATTATCATTAGTTGATACAGTGTGGCCAAGTTTATTATGCATACCATTGTTTGCATTGACGGGTGTAATGACTATAAACGAAGCGATTATTGGTTCAATCGGATCGTGGATCACTGAATTCGTTATAATGAGTTTTGTATTAACTTATGCACTAAATGCTACAGGTTTTACAGCAAGGCTAACTGCTTACTTCATGAGCAGAAAATTTGTCAGTAAAAGTCCATGGGTTTTTACAGTATCATTAATAAGTCTCGGTATGATGGTGGGTTTATTCTTGGATCCAGTACCTACCGTTGCATTTTTTATGGGTTTTTCAAATAAAATATTTAAAGAGCTGGGGTATAAGAAAACAGACAGATATCCACATATGGTTACCATGGCATTAGCATTTGCAATAAATATTGCAGGAGGTATGACCCCGATTTCACATCCTCTAGCAATACTTGGAATGGGTATTTATCAAAACACTGTAGGAAAGCCTATCAGCTTGTTTACTTATATGGTTTATGCAGTACCAGTTGGATTAATTATATACATTTGCTTGTTGATTGTATTAAGGATTTTCTTTAAACCAGATTTAAGCAAGTTTGAGAATTTTGACATTAAAAAAGTTTTGGAAGAAGTAAAGCCAATGGGGTTGAAAGAAAAAATTACAGTTGCAACATTTTTTACAGTTGTTCTTTTATGGGTACTGCCTGGTATATTGACTATTGTGAGTCCCGGTTCACCTGTTGCGGCATTTTTGAGCAAGTTAGGATCTACATTTCCAGCAATTATAGCAGTTGTTCTTTTAGCTTTCATTGAAGTTGACAATGAACCGGTTGTAGATCTTAAAGCGGCTTTTTCATCCGGTATGTCTTGGGGTGTTATATTCTTGGTAAGTGCAGCAGTTCTCCTTGGAGGAGCAGTTACAAAGGAATCAGTTGGTTTAAGTCAGTTTATAGTACAGAACATCGTACCTGTAACAAAAGCTCTGCCTCCTTTTATGACTGTATTTGTCATAGTTGGTCTTACAAGTTTAATGACGAATTTTACATCCAATGTAACAACAATTACACTTATGACAAGTGTAGGGTTGTCAATTGCGCTTGGCAGTGAAGGTTTGAACCCAGCTGGCATCGCTTTAGCGACAACTATGACAGGAGCACTTGCTTATATGGTACCGGCATCATTTGCTTCAATTGCAGTATTGTACGGTGAAGAATACAGCGATGGAACTACAATATTTAAGTATGGCGCTGTCACTGTTGTGATTACAACATTAGTTGTTTCGCTTATTGGCTATCCTTTATCATTGCTTTTATTTTAACATAATATGAATCATCAAATATTTATACTATTATCAATGAATTAAATATGCTACTAACTAGTAGAATTGTCAATAAATAAATAACTTTTTTCTAAACAGCTTCTACATTGTATATTACGTTTTTATAGTGCACCTAAACCGGGCAAATTGTGCATAGCTTCCGCTCAAAATGAGCGGTCATTACGCTGAAATTGAGCATGTTTTCCGCACAGATTGAATATTGACAACTGAATAT
>JBASLQ010000545.1:0-10163 GCA_049656425.1 Sedimentibacter sp. | reverse complement strand
GTACAGCTATAAACCTTGCAACTATCAATCTCAAAATATTTCCTTCCCTTTCAGGAAGCTTTATGGATGAAACGTTCTTGATATTTGGAGTAACTATTATTGCATGATGGTCTGTTACTTTAGAATCATCGATAACTCTCTTGTCTGCGTTTATTTTCTGTCTTATTACTTTGTCCACGCAATACTCAGAGCCTTTCCACCCATCTCTTATATTTTGAATCAAGCCAGGAAGCTTTGCCTTCATGTCCTTTGTCAAATATCTTGCATCTGTTCTCGGATATGTGGCTAGCTTATATTTTTCATATAAACTTTGTGCAGCATCTAAAGTCTGCTCTGCAGAATAGCCATATCGCCTGTTGCCGTCCCTTTGTAATTCCGTCAAATCGTATAAAAGAGGTCTTTCAACTGTGGCTCTCTTTGTTTGAAGTTTTGTTACCGTACCTTCTTTATTCTGGCATTTGCTTGCAATTTCTTCTGCTTTTTCTAATTTATCAATCCTTGTTCCATTTTTATTGAACCAGGTAGCTGTGAACATTTCACAGTCTGCTGCTACCTCGTAAAATGGCTGAGAAACAAAGTCATCAATTTCTTTTTGCCTGGACACTATAAGAGAAAGAGTTGGTGTCTGAACTCTTCCGATTGTAAGCATTTGATTGTATTTTACTGTAAAAAGCCTTGTAGCATTTATTCCTACAAGCCAATCTGCTTCCGATCGTGCTCTTGCAGATTGATAAAGGCTGAAATATTCTTTATTGTCTTTTAGATTGCTAAACCCTTCAGATATGGATTCATCTGTCATACTGCTTATCCAAAGTCTTTTAACAGGTTTACTGCAGCCTGCATTTATATAAACATATCCAAATATAAGCTGTCCTTCTCGCCCGGCATCGGTTGCACATATTATTTCATCTATGCTCTCATCCAGCATGAGTGTTTTCACTGTTTCGTACTGTTTTTCCGTTGAAGGATTGACCATGTATTTGAACTGTCTTGGAAAAATAGGCAAATCATTTACATTCCAGCTTTTATATTTGGAATCATATTCTTCCGGATATGAAAGCTGAATTAAATGGCCCACGCACCATGTTATTTTGTAATCTTGGTTTTCCATAAAACCGTCTCTTGAACGTTTTATGTTTAAAACCCTGGCAATATCCTTTGCCACGGATGGTTTTTCTGTAACTATCAATTTCATATTAATTCTTCCTCTTTAAACGCTTTGCTTGATTATTATAGCATAAAAAATAGTGTTTGTCCTTATTTATTTGCATGATGCAAAAAGCGGAACGTTATATACATTATGCGGTTAGAATTTATTCACAAATTATTTTTTAACAACATTTATTTTTTTTCATATAATACAACAATACTTTAATTATAGGGGGTATTTTATTTGAAAGAAAAGCATGTTTTTGCCGGCAATAATACTGGGAATGGATTTTTCAGTTATTTTGATCAGATCATAAAGCCGGAAGAAGCAAAACGTATTTATATTTTAAAAGGAGGTCCTGGAGTAGGAAAAAATACTTTCATGAAAAAATTTGCTTTAATAATGCTTGACAAAGGATATTCTGTTGAATATATTCATTGCTCAAGCGACAACGAAAGCTTGGATGGTATTGTCATTCCCGAATTAAAAATTGCTTTTGTTGATGGAACTTCACCTCACACAATTGACCCAGTAATACCAGGAGCGGTTGATGAAATTATTAATCTTGGTATTTACTTAGACAATCAGCAGTTAGAAAAACACAAATCTAAAATAACCCAGATATTACAAAACAATTCACATCTTTATAAAAGTGCATACAGATATTTTAAAGCAGCCGGCATTATATCAGAAGAAATTAATTCTATCTACGATGAGTATGTTGATCTAAAAAAATTTAATGATATTTCAAATCAAGCAATTAATAAATTGTTTGACGGAAGTTCTTACAGCATGCGAACCGGCAACAGGAGAAAGTTGTTTTCCGAATCATTCACTGCAAGCGGCTACATTAATTATACACCTCTATTGTGCCAAGGAAGAAAAGTATGGGCAATAGTTGGAGAAAACACAAGCTACACTTCAAAGTTGTTGAATTTCCTTGCAGAAGAAGCTGTAAAAATAGGATATGACACAGAATGTTATTACAAACCATTAACACCTGAAAAGATGCAGCATATTTTAATACCTGAAATGAACCTTATGATTATAAGCACAGAAAATTACATGAACATAAATTATGATGAAGTTTTTGATTTGCATCTTATTATGGATTCCGAAAATTTAAAAAGCCGTATTTCTGAAATTGAGAACAATTTATATTTATATGACTTGTTAATTAAAACTGCACTTGAGAAACTTTATGAAACTAAGAGGTTGCATGATCTTCTTGAAGTATTTTATATTAACGCCATGAATTTCAAAGGTGTTGATGAATGCTTTGAAAACATACTTTCTCAATATACTTAAAATTCAAGGAGGTATATTATGGTTTTAACTTCTATTCACTACCTATACATGATTATGGTAGTAATTATTCTTGCTATTATGCTTATGAAAAAAGATATTGTAATTCCATGCATAATTGGTATTTTTGCAATGGGTTTTCTTTATTCGGGCAGTGTTATTGTAGCCGTCCAGTCAATTTTTAACACTCTTATTTATGCAGGCAATGAATTTTGGAGTATTATTGTTATTATTTCTCTTGTGGTGGCAATGTCTAAAGCTCTGCAGGAAGTTGGGGCAGATGTATTGATAATGTCACCTATTAAAAAAGTAATGGTTAATCAAACAATGGCATTTTGGAGCATTGGTTTAACAATGATGGTAATATCATGGCTTGTTTGGCCCAGCCCTGCTGTTCCACTCGTTGGCGCTGTATTGCTTCCTGCTGCCACTACAGCTGGACTTCCTGCCATTTATGCTGCTGTTGCCATGAATCTGTTTGGCCATGGAATTGCACTTTCCAGTGACTTTTTTATTCAAGGAGCTCCTACTATTACGGCTGCAGGAGCAGGATTAGAAGTATCAGATATCATTTCAGCATCAATACCAATATGGTTAACAATGTCTTTAGTAACTGTAATTGTCGCTTTTTTTATGATGAAAAGAGATTTAAGAAAAAATTCTCATCTTTACAATCAAATTGCTGAAGTCAATATTTCAGAAGTAAAAAAGCAAGGCAAGACTGCCAAAGCTATAGCTATTTTTACTGCTCTTGCATTTATATTTGATATTGTTGCAATGCTTAAATTAAACTTAGCAGGCGGCGATGCAACTGCGCTTGTTGGAGGAACAGCTATAATAATTATGCTGGTAACTATTTTGACAAGTTTTAAATTCAAAGACGGATTTGAAATAACAGTTGATTATTTAAAGGAAGGCTTTGCATTTGGAATTAAAGTATTTGCTCCTGTAATTTTCATAGGTGGATTTTTCTTTCTGGGAAATCAGGGGGGAGCTGTGACAGTATTTGGAGAAGGTGCTCCTGGCATATTAAATGACATAAGTATATTTTTATCAGAAAGCATCCAGATGTCAAAACTTTCTACTATATTAACTCAGTCTGCTGTTGCAATGATCACCGGGCTTGATGGTTCAGGATTTTCTGGTTTGCCAATAGTTGGTACTCTTGCGTATACATTTTCTAATTTTATTGATATCGATGTTGCAGGATTGGCTGCATTAGGGCAAGTAATCACTGTCTGGGTTGATGGCGGGACAATAATTCCTTGGGCTGTTATTCCGGTTGCTGCAATATGCAACGTAAGTGCAGCTGATTTGGCAAGAAAAAACCTAATACCAGTTTTATGCGGTATAGCAGCAGCAATTTTGATATCGCTGGTAATCCTCTAACAATAGATTTGCAATTGATTTAGCAATTGACGAGCAATAGAATAGCAATAGGTGTGCATTTTCAATTGCTTACCTATTGCTTTATCTTTTGCTTATCTATAGTTATTTCAGCATTTTCTTCAAGTATTGACCTGTGTATGATGCTTTTACTTTTGCTACTTCCTCCGGTGTGCCTTGTGCTACTATGGTTCCGCCGCCGTCGCCGCCTTCCGGACCTAAGTCAATAATGTAATCTGCTGTTTTTATGACATCTAAATTATGTTCAATGACTATAACTGAATTACCTACTTCTACAAGTCTGTCCAACACTTCTATGAGCATGTGAATATCTGCTATATGAAGTCCTGTTGTAGGTTCATCAAGGACATACAATGTATTGCCTGTTCCTCCCCTTCTGCTCAGTTCAAAAGCAAGTTTTATACGCTGAGCTTCTCCGCCTGACAATTCTGTGGACGGCTGACCTAATTTTACATATCCCAAACCAACATCCTGCATAGTTTTTATTTTATTGTATATTTTAGGTATGTTTTCGAAAAACTCCACCGCTTCATCTATGGTCATATCCAAAACTTCGGAAATACTTTTTCCCTTGTATTTTACTTCAAGTGTTTCTCTGTTATAGCGCTTCCCCTTGCATACTTCACATGGAACATAAACATCAGGAAGAAAATGCATTTCAATTTTTAAAATTCCGTCACCATGACATGCTTCACACCTGCCGCCTTTAACATTGAAGCTGAATCTTCCTTTTTTATAGCCTCTTTCTTTGGCTTCCATAGTCATGGAAAATACATCTCTGATGTAATCAAACACGCCTGTATATGTTGCGGGATTTGACCTTGGCGTTCTGCCTATTGGAGATTGATCTATTGTAATTATTTTATCTACTTGTTCAATACCCAGAATTTCATCATATTCACCTGAGCGATTTCTATTTTTGAACAACTTTTGATGCAGGCTTTTTGACAATATTTCATTAATTAATGAAGATTTGCCTGAACCTGAAACACCAGTTACGCAGCACATCAAACCAAGAGGAATTTTTATATCAATATTTTTTAAATTGTTTTCTCTTGCACCTTTAATTTCTATAAATTTATCTGTCTTTCTTCTCACATCCGGTACTTCAATTTTCTTTTTTCCGCTTAAATATTGTCCCGTAATTGAATTTTCATTGTTCTTTATATCTTCAAATGTTCCGTATGCAACAACTTCTCCTCCATGGATTCCTGCTCCCGGACCTATGTCCAGTATATAGTCTGCATTTTCCATAGTTTCTTCATCATGCTCCACAACTATGAGAGTATTGCCTAAGTCTGTAAGGTTTCGCAATGTTTTAATAAGCATGGAGTTATCTCTTTGATGCAGTCCAATGCTTGGCTCATCTAAAACATAAAGAACTCCAACCAAACTTGAACCTATTTGAGTCGCAAGTCTTATACGCTGTGACTCTCCACCGGACAATGTGCTTGCATTTCTTTCCAATGTTAGATAATTAAGTCCAACATCTGATAAAAATTGAAGTCTTGAATTTATTTCTTTTATTATTTGACCACCTATTACTGTATTTTGTGGACTAAGTTTTAATTCTTTGAAAAATTTCAATGATTTTACCACAGAAAGTTTTGTTACTTCATATATATTTTTATTTCCGACTTTTACAGCAAGACTCACTGGATTTAATCTTGCACCGTGACAATCAGGACAAGGGCTTTCATCCATATATTCTTCAATCCATTCTCTCATTTCCGGTGACTTTGTTTCCATGTACCTTCTTTGAAGATTATTAATAACGCCTTCAAAATCTCTTGTATATACCTTTGGTCCCTGGAATTTGCTCACAAAGTCAACTGTGACATTTCTTCCGTTTGTACCATAAAGAATTTCATCAATAAATTCTTTTGGTGCTTCAGACAATGGCTTTGTTATATCAAAATCATGATAATCTGCAATTGCTTTAAATATTTGGTAATAGTAGCCTTCTTCTTCCGAGCCAAATGGTGCTATGGCTCTTTCTGCAATTGTTTTTGAATAATCAGGAATAACTAAATCAATATCTATTTCTTTTTTAACTCCCAGCCCGCTGCATGTTTTGCACATGCCAAAAGGGTTGTTGAAAGAAAACATCCTTGGCGCTATTTCTCCAAAACCTATGCCGCAGTCTGTGCATGCAAATTTTGTACTCAAGAGATGTTCTTCCTTGCCTATTGCATCTATAAGCACCATTCCTCCCGACAGTTCCAATGCTGTTTCTATTGAATCCACAAGCCTTTTTTGTATTCCTTCTTTTATTATTAATCTGTCTATTACAACTTCAATATTATGTTTTTTATTTTTATCAAGTACTATATCGTCTTCTAAATCATACAGTTCTCCGTCAACTCTCACACGTACAAATCCGTCTTTTTTTATTTCCTCTAAAAGCTTTTTATGAGTGCCTTTAGCTCCTCTCGCCATTGGAGCTAAAATTTGTATTTTGTTTTTTTCTTCATATTCCAAAACTTTATCAGTAATTTGATCTATTGTTTGAGTAGTAATGGGTTTTCCGCAATTAGGACAATGAGGAATGCCTACACGAGCAAACAACAATCTGAAATAATCGTAAATTTCAGTTACAGTTCCAACTGTGGAACGTGGGTTGCGATTAGTTGTTTTTTGATCTATAGAAATAGCCGGGGATAGCCCTTCAATTGATTCAACATTCGGTTTTTCCATTTGTCCTAAAAACTGACGGGCATAGGATGACAAGCTTTCAACATATCTTCTTTGTCCCTCTGCATATATTGTATCAAAAGCAAGAGATGTTTTTCCTGAACCGCTTACTCCTGTAAATACAATTAATTTATCTCTTGGAAGCTCTACGTTGATATTTTTTAAATTATTTTCTTTTGCTCCCCTTATTACAATTTTGTCCATTGTTCATCCTTTCACTCATTAACTATCTTGATGTGATTTTTGATTTTTATGTTTTTAATTTCATCTCTTATGTGAGCTGCTTTTTCAAATTCCAAGTTTTCTGCTGCTTTTCGCATATCTCTTTCAAGTTCAATTATATAAGCTGCAACATCTGTAAAATCACCTTTAGATTTAGATTTGGATTTATATTTCCCATCCTCTTCAGACGCCTTGGTAGCTTCAATAATATCACGCACACCCTTAATAATGGACTTAGGTGTTATGTTATGATCCGTATTGTATTTGTTTTGTATTTCTCTTCTTCTGTTTGTTTCCTTTATTGCTCTTTCCATGGATCCGGTCATTTTATCTGCATACATTATAACTCTTCCGTCTAAGTTTCGAGCAGCTCTTCCCACGGTTTGTATAAGCGCTGTTTCAGAACGAAGGAAACCTTCTTTGTCTGCATCAAGTATTGCTACAAGCGACACTTCAGGCAAATCCAATCCTTCTCTTAAAAGGTTTATTCCTACAAGAACATCAAATACACCAATTCGCAAATCTCTTATTATTTCCATTCTTTCCATTGTATCTATGTCTGAATGAAGATACCTTACTTTAATTCCTGTATTTTTAAAGTAAAATGTCAAATCTTCTGCCATTTTTTTAGTAAGTGTCGTAACCAGCACCCTTTGATTTTTGGCAGTAGTTAAATTTATTTCATTTATTAAATCATCTATTTGATTTTGAACCGGTCTCACATATATTGGAGGATCCAGCAGCCATGTAGGTCTTATAATCTGCTCTACAACATTTTGCGAATGCTCTGCTTCATATGGTCCGGGCGTAGCACTTACAAAAACAACTTGATTGATTATTTTTTCAAATTCATCAAATTTCAAAGGTCTGTTATCTAAAGCTGAAGGCAGTCTGAATCCATAGTCAACCAGTGTATTTTTCCTTGCCCTGTCTCCATTGTACATTCCTCTGACCTGTGGCAATGTAACGTGTGATTCGTCAACAATCATTAAAAAATCTTTAGGGAAATAATCCAGCAGAGTAAATGGTTTTGTGCCAGGCGTCAAATTGTTTATGTGTCTTGAATAATTTTCTATGCCGTTGCAGTACCCCATTTCCTCAAGCATTTCAACATCGTAGTTTGTTCTTTGTTCCAGTCTTTGCAATTCTAAAAGCTTGTTTTCGCTTTCAAAATATTTAAGTCTTTCCTTCAGTTCTTCCTTAATAGTTACTAATGCTCTGCTTACATTTTCTTCTGTTGTCGCATAATGAGTTGCAGGAAAAATCGAAACATGATTTCTTCTGCCTAACATTTCTCCTGTAACAGTATTAATTTCAGTTATTCTGTCTATTTCATCCCCGAAGAATTCTACCCTGATTGCACTTTCAGAGGATGATGCAGGGAATATTTCCAATGTATCTCCTCTTACGCGGAATGTTCCTCTGGTAAAACTTATGTCATTGCGCTTGTATTGAATTTCAACAAGTTTTCTTATTGTTTCATCTCTGCCCTTTTGCATACCAGGTCTGAATGATATAACAAGATTTTCATAATCAACAGGACTTCCCAGTCCATATATGCATGAAACGCTGGCTACAATTATTACATCTTTTCTTTCAAATAAAGCTGCTGTAGCGGAGTGTCTAAGTTTATCAATTTCATCATTAATAGATGCATCTTTTTCTATAAAAGTATCGCTGCTTGGCACATATGCCTCCGGCTGATAGTAGTCGTAATAGCTGACAAAATACTCAACAGCATTATCAGGAAAAAATTCCTTGAATTCTGAACATAGCTGAGCTGCCAGCGTTTTGTTGTGAGCCAGAACAAGAGTTGGTTTTTGTACTTTCTCAATAATATTTGCCATAGTAAAAGTTTTTCCTGAACCTGTAACACCTAAAAGCGTTTGATATTTTAAATTTTTTTCAAGTCCTTCAGCTATTTTAATAATAGCCTGCGGTTGATCTCCTGTTGGTACATAATCAGATTTAATTTTAAATTTTCCCATAACTCACCTCTTACACGTCTAAACGTATGTTCGCTTTATTATATATCTTTTGCCGATTTAAGTCAACAAAAGACTACGCAAATAAAAAAAAGACACTAAGCATTGTCTCGGTCTGCCATTCTAAATGTTTGTAAATTATCAATAAGCATACTTAATATATCAACAGTCCTATAAGCGTCAGTTTGCCCTATTACGTAAAATTTATTTTGATTATCGGATATGTTCTCTGCAAGTTCGTATTCGGCTTCTTCCTACTGACCACAATACGTCATTCATTATTATTACCTCAATGTGCTTTGAGGAGACAAAAAAGATGCCGTTTGAGGATGATAGGGCCTTGGCGGAAATTTTCATTTCATTTAATCTTCATCCCATTTTACTAAATTGGGATTGGTATCCAGGATGGAATCGTATTGTTCTTTAATTCCAAATATAGCATCGGAATCTAAAAGCTGATACCTTTTATACTTTTCTGCTCTATATACTGGCATCGCCCACCCAAGATGTTTTACTCTGAATTCTGATGTTGCCTTTGGAAAAGAGGACGTATTTATAGGAAATCTTCCGCAATGTTGTGCTGCTTCATTCCATATATATTTAAAATCAGGTTGATATCTCATTAAAAATGGTCTATAAACGCTATGTGCATTCCAATATTTATCTTCTCGATATTGAGTTTCATTCCACATATCATATAATCTAAAGCAATACAAATCATAATCCCGGTTATTAATGAGTTTTTGTGCGTTTTTCCAAAAATTCTTTTCTAGTATTTCATCAGCATCAAGGCTTAAAATCCAATCCGGATTTGTTTTTACAGTTTCATCCCATTGTTTTTTCCTAAGTTCGACCTCACTCGCAAACATAGATTTATCATTTTGTATTATATGCACTGGAATTTCTTTTAGTATTACCCTACACATATTTATTGTATCATCACAGCTTGCATCATCTACGATAACAGCCTCATCAATATATCCCTTTAAACTTTCTAATACCTGTTTCAGATAACGTCCTGCTTCATTTTTCACTATCATGGAAAGAGTAATTTTATTTCCTTCTTCTTTATATTGACGGACAAAGGCAAGGTCATCTTCGCAATCTTTTACATAATCTTGAACTCCAGCTAAATCTTGCTCTCTGTAAATATGATATGTTGGATAAGCAGTATCAACAAAAAGATTAATGCCAAGTACAGCTGCACGTATACAGAAGAATCTATCTTCACCATGTATGGTTAAGTTTTTAATTGGTTTAAAACTAACGCCTTTCACCAATGAGGCTCTGCTTAATAATGTGCACGCTCCCAATCCACCCACTTCATACACGCCCGGTATCCTAAGCTGGTTTAAAAACTTAGTTTGTCGTATTCCCATCTCTTTATCACTTAAGACTTC
>JBASLQ010000544.1:0-5219 GCA_049656425.1 Sedimentibacter sp. | reverse complement strand
GTCATCCCTAAAAATCAACCTAAATTTAATAAAAATTATAGTAATGTCACGTATTGACTATCTAAAGTCTTAGTGGTAAAATAATACTAATACTGACCAGTCGGTCGAAAATTTAGGAGGACGATTTTGAAGAAATTATTGACATTATCACTAATTACTACATTAGTACTTGCTGGCTGCGGCAATAATGCAGAAACTGCAGTAACAGAAGAAGAAACTTTTACAGCCGTTGAAGTAGAAACACTTAAGAATATGGAGCTTCATATTGAAAATATTATGACTGCAAAGACATATGCGGACAAGGATGTTTATGTAATTCCAATGATGTCTGGCAAGGTTGAAAAAATATTCGTAAACGTTGGAGACATTGTACAAAAAGATGATATATTGTTTGTTATGGACAAAAATGACATAGATAAACAAGTAAATCAGGCTTTTGCTGCATATGAATCTGCGAAAGCAGGATATGATGTGAGTGCAGCTCAGATAGATAGCGCTAAGAAATCTTTTGAGCGCATTGAAAAGCTATATGAAGAGGGAGCAGTTGCTGAAACTCAATATGATCAGGCAAAGTTAGCTGCATCAGATGAAGCACTGGAAGCTGCAAAGAAAGGCGTTGAACAGGCGCGCGTAGCATATGAAAATGCAGCATCAGCAGCAGAAAATGCAGAGGTTAAAGCTCCTATATCCGGCGTTATATCTGATATAAGCATTGTTGAAGGAGAATTTGCAACTTCTGCCCAACCTCCAATGACAATTGTTGATTCTGACAGCATTACTGTTGAACTTGGAATTCCAGGAAATATGGTAAACAAAATAATAAAGGGAAGTCCGGTTAATGTAGAAATCAGTTCTGCAAATTACAGCGAGAAATCAACAGTTGACAGCATCAGCACATCAACAGACCCTATGACTAATCTTTATACAGTTAGCATATTGCTTGAAAATAATGGGTCTATAAAACCAGGTATGTTTGCAAAGGTGAATTTTGAAACAGATAAAATAGAAAATGCACTTGCAGTTAAAACTGAAGCTGTAGTAGAAAAAGATCAAAAAAGCTATGTCTACATTGTGAACGGTGATGTGGCTCAAGGAAAAGAAGTTGTTACAGGACTTGATACAGGTACATACATAGAAATAAAAGAAGGACTCACAGCCGGCGATAAAGTTATAGTGAAAGGCCAAGATTACGTAACTGATGGAAGCAAAATAAAGATTGTAAGGGGTGAATAAGCATGCTTGCTAGATTTTCAGTAAAAAAACCTGTTACAATCACAATGATGATTTTAATAGTAATTGTACTAGGAGTTGTATCCTTAAGTAAGTTGCAGATAGATTTGCTGCCAGCAATGGAGTTGCCCTATGTAATGGTTCAGACAACATATTCAGGAGCAGGACCGGAAGAAATAGAAAACTTAATATCTAAACCATTGGAGCAAACTTTAGCAACTGTAGAAAATATAGATGGAATGATGTCAATTTCTAATGAAGGCAGTTCCATTATATTGATGCAGTTTGATTTCAATTCAGACATGGATGAAATAACACTTCAAATGAGAGAAAAAATTGATATGATTAAAGGTTATCTGCCGGAAGGGACAACTTCACCTATTGTAATGAAGTTGGATCCAAATGCTATGCCTATTATTCTACTGGCAATATCCAGCAAGGGTGACATCAGCACTACTCAAAAAATTGCAGAAGATGTAATACAGCCACGAATAGAAAGAATAGAAGGCACTGCATCAGCAAGTGTTTCCGGTGGTCTTGAGCGTGAAGTGGAAATAGTTTTAAAAGAAGAAATGATAAAGGGTTATAATTTAAGTCCTACTTATATATCCGGTATACTTCAAGCAGAAAATTTAAATCTTCCTGGCGGAACAGTAATGAAGGGAAGCAATGAACTTACAGTAAGAACCATAGGTGAATTTAAGTCAATTGAAGAAATCAGAAATATTAACATACCTTTGACAAAGGGCGGCACTGTTCGCTTAAGCGATATAGCAGATGTAAATTTTGCAAACATAGACCAATCAGCAATAACAAAGCTAAATGGTCAGGATGTTGTTCAAATTTCAATTATGAAACAATCAGATGGCAATACGGTAAATGTTGGAAGAGATGTAACTGCAGAATTAGAAAAAATAAAAGCTGAATATCCGGATTTAAATATTACTACAGTTTTTAACCAGGCAGATTATATCGATTTTGCTATAAACAATTTGAAGAATACTGCAATTCAAGGAGCATTTCTGGCTATTGCTATACTGTTGATATTTTTAAGAAGTATTAAAACAACAGTGGTTATAGCTCTTTCAATACCAATCTCAATTATAACCACATTTGTTCTCTTGTATTTTACAGGAATTACATTAAACATGATGACAATAGGTGGATTAGCTCTTGGCATCGGTATGCTGGTGGATAACTCCATAGTAGTTCTTGAAAATATTTATAGGCACAGAAGCCTTGGAATGAACCGAATTACTGCAGCGGTGGATGGAACAAATGAAGTTTCAATGGCAGTTACAGCTTCAACATTGACTACAGTTGCTGTATTTATTCCTATAGTATTTACAGGAGGGCTCGCTGCAACTATATTCAAGGACTTTGCCCTGACAATAGTAATGGCTTTAATGAGTTCGCTGGCTGTAGCATTGACTCTTATACCAATGTTATCTTCAAAGCTTATTTCAGTTAAAAATTTGGAATCTGAAGAAGAACAGGAAAAAAAGCACGGACCTTTAGTAGTATTTTACAAAAAAGTATTAAGTTGGAGTTTAAAACATAGATTTATAACAGTTTGTATAAGCGTTGCAATATTTGTGGTAAGTATAGTGATGGTAATGTCAGTTGGGGCAGAGTTTTTCCCTACAACTGACCAAGGTCAAATAAATGTAAGAGTAAGTCTTCCCGCAGGAACGGACATAGAGCAAGCAGACAATATTTCAGATGAAATACAAACATTAATAAAACAATTGCCAGAGGTTGAAACAGTATTCACATCTGCCGGCGGCGGTGGTGTCATGGGTATAGTCGGTGGTTCAAATACCGGCAGTATTACAGTTATGTTAAAGAATTTAAATGAAAGAGAAAAAAGCGCAAAAGAAATAGGTGAAGAAATAAGAACAATGGCAAAAGATGTTCCAGGTGCCGAAATAAGCGTTTCAGAAGCTTCAATGATGTCCATGGGAATGAGCGGAGGAGCAATAAGCATCAGCATTAAAGGCGATGATTTAGATACTCTTAGAACCATTGGCGAAGATTTTAAAGAAATAATTGAAAACGTTGAAGGTACTAGGGAAGTAGCTACCAGCTATGAAGACGGCATACCTCAGGTTCAAGTTTTAGCTGACAGAGGAATTGCATCTCAATATGGACTTACAACCGCTCAAATTGGGTCTGCAGTTAAAAGCACATTGTCTGGATCTACTGTTACACAATTTAAAGTTGATGGTGATGAATTGGATGTAGTATTAAAAGGTGACAACATGTATGGAAAAAGTATGTCACTGTTAGATATGCTGCCTGTTTCAACACCTGCAGGTGGAACAATTCCACTGTCAGAAGTTGCAGACATAAAAATTGCAGAAGGTCCTATAAGCATAACAAGAGAAAATCAAACAAGAGTTTTAACTGTAAGCGGAAGTGTTGTTGGCAGGGATGTTCAGACGGTTTCTGATGATATATCTAAAGCTTTGGAAAATTATAAGATGCCTGGCGGTTACGAATATACTTTTGGCGGTGAAACAGAACAAATACGAGAAACATTTACAGATTTAGCTTTAGTAATGTTAGTAGCAATAGTTCTTGTTTATATGATAATTGCGGCTCAGTTTGAATCACTTATTCAGCCTTTATCAATTATGTTTTCAGTTCCACTTGCACTTTCCGGCGGATTTATAGGTTTATTTATCACCGGTTTACACCTCAATGTAATCGGAATAATTGGACTGATTATATTGGTAGGTATAGTAGTAAACAATGCTATAGTGCTTATAGATTACGTAAATAACAGACGTAGTAAAGGTGAAGACAGGAATGTTGCTATTATGACGGCTGGTCCTATAAGAATCAGACCTATTATGATGACAGCTCTTACAACCATATTAGGGCTTGTTCCAATGTCACTAGGAATTGGGGAAGGAGCAGAACTTACTCAGTCAATGGCTGTTGTAGTAATTGGAGGATTGTCATTATCCACTGTATTGACGCTTGTGCTGGTGCCTGTCATGTATACTATTTTTGATGATGTTGCAGCATTCTTTAAAAGAAAGTTTTTAAAGCATAAAGATGAAGCAATTGAACAAATTTAAGGAGGCATTTATGGCGGAAAGCAATCAAAAGAGAAAAGATATTTTAACATCTGCAGGAGTTTTGTTTAAAAATAAGGGATTTCATAATACGAAAATGGAAGAGATAGCTTTAAATGCCGGTGTTGGAAAAGGAACGCTTTATGAATATTTTATAAGCAAGCAGGAAATTTTCGATGAAACTTGCATTGAAAAAGTAACAGTAATCCGAGATTCTATTGATGAAATAAGCAATAAAAATATTAGCTTTAAAGAAAAACTTGCTGAAATGTTGAATTTAAAAGGAAAAAATATTGAGTATGAGGAAGCATCTGTTGAAGAGATGCTTTCCTGTAAAAACATAATATCTGAAAAAGTAGTTAATGCCATGATGAGTCACGTGTCTGACATGTATAAAATCATAATTAAAATGGTTGATCAGGGCAAGAGAGAAGGTGTTGTTAAAGAAAGCATCCCTTCAGAATTTATTGCGTACCTAATAGTTGGTACTACAAGTGAATACATCAGGCAAAGTCATTTTCATAAACATGACAGGTTAAATGAAGAGGATATTATTATAAACTTACTTTTTAACGGATTTGGTGTAAAATAAATTTAAAAGAATTAAAAATGGAGGATAATATGAAAAGAAAAATATCATTTTTATTAACAATGATGCTAATTTTAAGTATACTGACAAATGTTGCATTAGCAGAGGAAACTGTGCCAGCAATTGCAGAAGCAGAAGTTATCAAAGCAGAAGGCAAGGTTTTGGAACTATCAATAGAAGAAGCTGTTAAGCTGGCAGTTGAAAGTGACAGAGGAATGTGGAAAATAGATAAAACAATAGGAGAATTACAAGATGCAAGAAGACAAGGAAGCACTGCAAAAGAACAATACGAATTAATAACTGAAGCACCGATGGTT